>JACPFA010000026.1 GCA_016183235.1 Deltaproteobacteria bacterium | reverse complement strand
GTTCTCACATAGGGCTCGTTGTTGCGCCGGAAGGACGGGGTCTCCTTTTGGTGTGAAGGCGATATCAGCCTCGGTATAAACCGAACAATCGGCAAACCGAATATCGAGACCGCGGCCGGTTTCATCAGCAACGCCGTTCCACAGCGGGCTTTTCGTAATGTCAAACTTATCGTTCATGTTAACTTACCCCTTTATGTCATTGCGAGCGAGCTTAGCAGGGCCCTCTGTCATTGCGAACCCAGCAGGGTGAAGCAATCCCACCGGTTAGGCAGAAGAGATTGCTTCGCCCTGCTGGCCTCGCAATGACAGAGGGACCTTGGGCTCGCAATGACACTCGTTTCGACCCAAAAGGCCATTAGTTGCTTCATTCCGGCATTTCGCTCGCCGCCTTAAAGGCCTCCAATAAATCACGCATCTCTCTATCCCCCTGTTTCCCTTCTTCTTCCAACCCTTCATACCCCAATGCCTGCAAATAACTGCGCCACGTCCCATATTCGGCTTCAGCCTTTGCCACCGGCGTGTATCGGACAATCAACTTGCCAAGCAACCATTCATCACCCCCCAGCTTGTCCAACATGCCGGCATAAACTTCTGCTTGCTTGCGAACTCGATCATTGATGTCTTTCACTTGTAGGCTAGTATCTTCGGCACTGCTTTGCAGGTTAGCCAACATTTTATGTTGGGCTTGCAGCTCGTTGGCTGCGCTATGATAGAGGCTTAAAGAAACTTTTAAAATATCCGTATCTAATCTTTCCAACACTTGCATTTTCTGATTAATGGCCGCTCTTTTAGAATAACGTTCATCTAACGTTGTGCGAGCATCTGAAATTCCCTGCCACTTTTCAGCCGGCAATAAATCCATGGCTCGGCTGTCAACCAACCCCAAAATCAATTGCAATTTTAAATATTCTTGAAAGGTTTGATAGGTCTTATCATCGGCCAACACATTGCCCGGGCTGCGTAGCTCAGC
Source organism: Deltaproteobacteria bacterium (assembly GCA_016183235.1). Lineage (NCBI taxonomy): Bacteria > Pseudomonadati > Myxococcota > Myxococcia > Deltaproteobacteria bacterium. The sequence goes on along the minus strand of JACPFA010000026.1, from coordinate 171,012 downwards.
CTCACTCATCCCTGAATGGATCAAATCTTCTAAAGTTTGGAAATTCATTTGCGCCAACAACTCGCCTTCCAACAAAGTCATTTTAGCAACACATTGGGCCTCGAGTGCATCCGTGTGTTCAATGTTTTTCAATTCCCCTTGTAATTCTGCTTTACGCCGTTCCCAATCCCCTTTCACTTCTTGCAAAACCCCTGCAAAACCCTTTTCGCTATCCGCTAAGGCCTGCTTTGCCCGTTCGTAACTGGGCACAAAGAGGGTTAATAAATTACCCTGTAACGCCTCATCGATCTCCACCTCCTGCCCCCTCACTACCGCCTCCACCATAGGGTGCATTAAATTTTCCAAGGCCTCGGTGGCCAAGACCCTACCTGCTTGGTCAATCACCCCCGCTGCCTGCGCCACGGCCCTGGCGTCTTTGCCATAAATCGTTTCCATGCCATAAAAAAATGCCTGCGTAACCATGAGTTTGCGTTGCAAAAGGGCATGTTCTTCAACGGTATAGTAAGGATTCTCCACAACCTCCGGAACTAACCTGCTCAACAAAACCGCCTTACCGCCTTCATTTAGACGGCCTTCTTGATCAAAGGCCTCGCGGGCCCAATCGTTAACCGGTTGATCCACCCAATGCAGATAGGCAATCCCTTGCTGCAGGTTATACACTTCGTAACGCCAAATAAGATCCATCACTTGCTGTTCTGTCATCTCGTAATCGGCTAAAACAGCCTCCAGATCCACACCCCCTTGCTGTTTAATCAATATCGTTGAGACAAGTAACACTTCAGATAATTCTAAGGTTTGCTTAGTTTCTAAAAAACCAAAGGAGAGTCGCGCATAATCATCGGGATTGGTTGGGTCAAAATAGTTTGATGGTGCTTCAGGGTCACTCGCAATAACCTGCGGCAACCATCCGCGCAAACCTGCCAAGACCTCCAGCGATTTTTTACGATCTTCTGCTAGCACGGCGTTCGTAATTTCTGGATATTCAGCGGCAATGTCGGCAGCATTGGCCGAACCTAGAAAAAAGTTTCCTATCCAACGAATGGGTAAAAATAACGGAAAAAGATCCTCGGTATTGATCGCCAACACCCTCGCATGAACATCTTTTTCATATCCCGAAAAATAAGCCTCACAAGATAGCTCGGCAGCTAAACTTGCCCATCCCACAATCGGGATGAGCTTGCCAGCCCCAGCCACCAACCCACGTCTGGCCAACCATCGTCTGGCCAACCATCCGCCAGCCCTTGCCAATAGGGCTTTCCCCACTACTCTTTCCCCTATCTTTGCCACCTGCTTCCCCACAAACCGCGTTGCCCTACCCTTGAAAAAGGCCGCATCCACCAAGGGCGTGGCCACCACCACCCACTTGCCATATTTGCGCGCCACATTATTTTGCGAAACTCCCAAACCGCCCAAAATTTCATCATAGGCATGCCCGGCTATAGCCCCCCAACCCAAGGCCCGCAAATTACCGCTTTGCCACAGTGCTTTACTCAAAGTCACCGAAGCCCGGGCGCTAAATTCAAGTCGCACCGCCATTTTGCGAAAGGCCCAAGCGAGCGGCCTTCCCAAAACCGGTATTTTTCGCAGGCCACTCAACCGCGCAGCCCATTTGGCCACAATGGTGGTTTTAAGTTCGATAAAAATATTCGGCCGAATCCCCAAAATTCGATACGTAAAACCCTTCACAAAATTGACCACCGGAACATAAACTTTTTTAATAAAAGGCAATTTTTTCAAAAGCCAGTGGCCAATCCCTGCTACTGCGATCTCCCCGGTCAATCTCAGGTAATCATCGACAAAATGCCCCCAGGCCAAGGCGGCTTTTGAAGGCTCCTGGCACGAAGTCTTCTCCCCGCTTTGAGTCACCAAGGTGCACAAACCCGATTCGATCTGCAGTAGGTTTTGATCTAAACCCATTTGTCCAGAAGTTAACATGGCATGACCCTTAAATTGGGCTGGTTCTTGCGTGTCCCGCCAACGCAAGTCTTCAATCACACCGTTAATCCCTGGCAACGTTTCAGCCCCCTTCGGGGTCAATATGGTCACATCCCCACCCGTGCTCACCGTGATACGAAATTGCGGCAATGCCAGTTTAACCCCGTCCACCATTTGAGAATCGCTTCGTTCCATCACAATTTGCCCATCACGCCACGACCTATCGCTAGCACTAGGCAATAAAATCCTGGCCCCAATGAGCGGATGCAGCTCTGCGGGTGGAACTTCAGGTCTGGTTCTTGAATCTTGTGTTTTCGGTGTAGAATCTAAACGCCAAGGTTTCACCCCAGGAGGTAAAAACCCCAAGGCAGCTAAGCGTTCATCGATCTTTTGCAAGGCCTCATACTTGGCAATATGGCAGGCCTGAATTTCAACAATCTGGAACGGCTTGTCTAATTTAACCCCTGCTTTAGCCAAGGCCTGGCGCTTCTGTGAGTCCAACGGCAGGCAATCTTTATTCGTAACCTCACCATCGGCCCAGCGCTGCCAATAGTTTTTAACCCATTGAAATTTTGGAAGATCACCCTTAACCCCCGGCGGTGCCATAAAAACCCCTTGGTAAAGACCCCTTAACTCTTACACTCCCCCATTCCCATTAAGAGTTCATCGGCACAATAACAATTTTGTTTCGGATTAAATGGAATCTTCCATTTAAATCTAGAGATTGAAGCTTGACTTAATCAAAAAGTAAGGTATCCTTACTTTAGAAAGTAAGGATACAAGACATGCTGACTAAAGTAACTAGCAAAAATCAGCTCACCCTACCTAAAAAAGCCCTAGAAAGTTTGGGGTTTTCTGCCGATGAAGAAAAGTATTTTGATATTGAGGTCAAGGGTAACAAACTGATTATGACCCCGGTGGTCGTCACGGTAGAAGAAAAGATCCCCCCTGCTCAATGGGAAAAATTCAAAAAATGGGCTTTAGAAGACAAAACTGGCGATGTGGTTTTTAATACTGCCGCCTCAAGCATTTCGTTCCTTGAAAAACGTAAGAAAAAATGAAGTTCATCTACAAATCAAGCTTTGTTAAGGCGTTTGATAAGCTCAATGCAAAAGATCAAGAACTCATTATCGCAACCGATAAGTTGATAAAAACTTATTTTGAAACCCAAAAAGCTTCATTTGGTTTGCGAATCAAAAAACTACACGAGGGGGTATTTGAGGCACGCGTCAACGATAAATTAAGGACCGTGTGGATTATGGGGAAAGACGAAGTTGTTTTTTCTTTACTAGGTAACCATGAAGACGTTCGGCGATTTGTTAAAAATCTTTGAACCGATCCCTGTTCAATTACCAAAAGGCGCAAAGGCTAGGCCTTCTGCGGTAAAGCAGGCCAGGCCCTTTGCTAAGGTAAGACAAGGCCCGCCACTCTTGGCAAATTCAAAGGTCTGGGTAGAAACCTTGCCATCGGCTAAAGTCAACACCCGCACCTCGCCGTCGGCATTCATCACATAGGCATATTGTTGATCGGGCGACAGCGCGATGCTTTGAATATTCCCCGTTTCAAATACACCCACGGGTTGTTGGCTCGAGTCGTCAAGGTTTAGCAAAATTACCCGGCCCGAGGCATCTGCAGTGCCCAACACCGCGTATTTTCCTGCAACACCTTTGAAACTTTCAATGACCGGCACATTGCTTTGTGCGGATGGCCTAAACCCTAGGCTGATGTTTGCGGTAGGTTCTGCCTTGGCATTCCATAATGAGAGGCTTTCACCTTCTTGGGCCACCAAAAAGAAATTACCTTCACCCATATCGGCCCCGCCTACCAATCCATAATCCCCCACGAAAACCGTTGCGGAAAGATTCGCAGCGTCAACACTGCCATCAGCCGGCGGCGGAACATAGGCACCTGAGCTATCAAATTGAGCCTTGGGCAAACGATAACTGTTTTCACCAAAAGCACTAGCATCGGCTGGCACCGCAAAACCATTAGACACGGTCATCAATTGAAAGGTGCCAGGTCCTAAAATAGGCGTGCCATCGATTTCGCCCCGAGGGTTAGCCGTTGCCACGACTAAACGAGTTTGAAATTCTGGTTCTTCCCCTGCGGCCGTTTCCACCGGCACTTGCACGGCAAATAAAGCCGTGGGCCGATTGGGCGTAAACACTCCCACACCATTGCCTGTATTATCGGTCACCTGACCTGCCCCACCCGGGCCACTGGCATCAACGGTGTCAAATAAGATCGACGTCTCGGTTTCACCTGACCCCAGGGCCACACTGTGTACCCCTGAAGCTAGAAAATAATTTTTGCTAGGATCTGCTGCATCAAGCCCTTGAGTAAACCCCACATAGGCCAACGCGATTTTTTCTCCACTGCTAGGTTCTTCATAATCTGGATTAACGTAAGTGGCGGTAGGAAAAACCGCAACCTTTGGCGAACCCGCTCCTATGGCTGGGGCCAACTCAGTAGGTAACGCAATCTCTCTGGCTGCATCGGTCGTTGCTGGGCCTACCACCGCTAATTTTGTTTTATCACCACAAGTGGCCACCACTTCGCTAGCACTTGCAGTATCAAGATCAGCAGGCTCTGCACAAAAATCACTTAAACTTTTAACAATGTTATTTTGCAACCTCCCAACATCGCCGCCTGCTTCCACGGGTGGATTATCGGTAGGCGGTGGGTTGACCGATGGCACCACCGGCTCACCTGGCTGCGCAGGCAAATCGCTATCACTACAAGCCCACGGGATCATGCCGGCAACAAATTCAGCCACCGCGATATGGGGTTTTAAAATCCACAGAGTTTCATGTTGGGGTCGCGAATCTTTCACCACGATACGGCCATAAGCAACCGGGCCTCTTGAATAGCGACTCACATTCCATGTCAGCGTCATCCCCCGACTTGATCGGGGGATCCACGACGACCCTTCAACCTTGCGTAATTTCGGAATCGCCGGGGCCGGTGCACTTTGTGCATCCGCATGAGGCCAAGAAAAATTTAACCAATCCAAAACAGATGTCATCCCTGCGAAGGCAGGGACCCATGATAACGAATCGTTTGCCATGATTGAACCCTCTAGTTTAATTAAAACCCCCCACACTGACAAATCGGCAATTTCTTCGCCCAGTTCCAAGATTAGTTGCTACAAAATGTCTTGGAAAAGTCTTTTCAAATTTTTACAAAATCCCCGCAACCAATTCCCCAATCCAGCGATGAATCCCCCATATAACGCAATACGTCAAACCCCTTGCATAGGCCATTTTTATGGGCGAACCTACAAATCCCCGCGGTGCATTTAATGTGTGTCTGGCACCACCGCAACCACCTTCTCCCCCTCGATCACCTGACCATTCAGACATCGCCGCTCGCGCTCGACCCTATGGTTTTAATGCTGGCTTTGAAACCCGCTTTATAGCACCCGAAGCCAATTGGATCCCCCCTAAAATTTACGGCAATGGGCTGACGTTGGGGGCCTTCTATCGTATTGAAACCAGCTACAACACCTTGCTCGCCTTGGAGCTCGATTACGCCCATCTCTGGCTTCGGCATGGCTTTAGCATGATCGATGCCTTTGGCGAATCAGGCGAAAGTGGCGCTATGGATATTGGCGCTTTTTCAGTTTATCATGTTGTCAAATTCACCGATATCGCAGGTATCGATGTTGGGGGGCGCGTGGAAGTAGCCCATTTATCTTTAGAAGATCTGCTTCCCCCGGGCGGCAGCCTCAAAGATATTCAAAATCTCAATGACACCGGTGCCCACCTGCTGGCCTCAGGCCGGCTTGCCCTTTGGGAAGATGCCTTAGTGGTAGCCGTGGCTGCAGGCGTGGGCTTTTATGGCGATGGCCATCAAACCTTTGTAGGTCTTTTATCCATCAACGCCAACCCCTTTGGCATTCACGACGCCCTAAAAGATTAAAACCTCCTGCCACCCTTCAGGATACGGCGTTACAATCTTCGCCCCTGGAATTTGCAACCACTCTTTGGGAAAATGCACCTCTGTTGCATGCAAAAAATAAAAATCAAACGACCTGGCACCTTCAATCACTTGCCCGTAAAGCTCATCCCCCAACACCGGGTGCCCCAAAAAAGCCAAGTGGCAACGAATTTGATGGCGCGCCCCTTGGGTAATTTCTACCCGCAACAAAGTTTTATCGGGTAAAATTTTTTCAGGCCAATAACGGGTCTTGGCCTCTATATTCCCCCGTTTGGAATCTACCTTCATCTTCATCCCTCGCGGCCCCGTGGCTTTAAGCGGCAGATTAATTTCACCGGGCTGCTCGACCCTCCCCATCACCACCGCATGATAAATTTTGCGCAACCTGCCTGCTTTTTGTAATTTAAAATATTCCCGATAGGTCGTTGCATCTTTGGCAAACAGCAACAACCCACTGGTTTTAATATCCAATCGATTCAACAACCCCGCTTCGAGTGGCTTATCCCCCACCCCGCGCAATTGCGGATAAACAGCGGTGACCCAACCCACCATGGTTTGAGTTTCATCAGCTGATAAAGGCTGCGAAGGTAACCTAGCTGGTTTGTTAACGGCTAAGATGTGCTGATTTTCATAAACGAGCCAAGTGTGCTGTGTCATCAGAGTATTTCTAATAATTTGATTTCTTGGGGACCTCTAAAAAGGGCCCAGATGTAAGGCGCCCGCAAAGACGCGACCGGAGCGTATATGGAAATACGTGAGGATCGCGGCTTTGCGGGCAACGCCGCAGATGGGTCCTTTTTAGAGGTCCCCGTTAGGGTTTGGGCTCGGTATCGATTTTACCACTGCCCCTACAATGCGGACATTTTTCTTTTAACCCAAAGGTTTTAAAAATGATCCGCGTGTATTCGTCGTGCTCGTAGCCGTGGTCGTCGTATTTGAGATGAGCAATTTCGTGAGCCAGGGTGTCGAGAATTTTTGATTTTGGCAAACGCACCACTTTGCCAATTTTGAGTCTGCCTTTTTTATCTAGATAAGTGGTTTGCGTGTGAGTGGCCAACACCACCACCTTACTTTGAAAATAAGCATTGCCCAACACGCGCATGACTCGCGTGTGCGAGGGTCGATACGAACGAATGTATTTGGGCAAAAGCAAATTGGGCATTTTTTGTTGGGCCTTGCGCAAGAAAGGATAAACCCAATGCAGGTTGGGGCTGACCTTTACCACAACCCCGGTGAGGTAACGCGAAGCATGGGGTGCTTTGGCTAAAGCTCGCGCCCATACTTTTTTCTTCCGACCTTTTTGAATGGTGTTTGCCCTGGCCTTCATGATCGGTTACCTCTATACGAACCCGCCAAGATATCAATATAAAACTAACCTATTTTGCTGAAAAAAACAAGGCAAGGAGCCGAAGGTTGGAATGAAATTTGTGTTAAAAAACCCTTAAATTTTATACCTTTATGCGTCATGGCTAAAATTTAGGCAAAAATTGTGTCAAAAATTTTTCTTTCAACGGCGCCCCCATAAAATCCATTAATTTCCGCTAGTCCCATGGGGCTGGTCACATTGATTTCGGTAAGGAAACCCGCAATCACGTCTAATCCCACAAAACGCAAACCCATTTTGAGAAGCTCGGGCCCCACCGTGTCGACTATTTTTTGATCTTCGGGGCTTAAGCGGCTGGCCACGGCCCGCCCCCCGGCATGGAGGTTGCTACGAAACTCGCCCGGTTTGGCGATCCGATTAAACAAGCCCAATATGGCTCCATCCCATAATATAATGCGCTTATCCCCAGCCTTGACTCCGGGCAAAAAGACCTGCGCCACCACGGCCCGGGTAAAATTGCAGGTTGCGGCTTGCAAAAAGGCTCGTTGCACCATGGGGTCTTGATCTTGCAATAAGGTAATCCCAGCCCCACCCGATAGCCCCAAGGGCTTGAGCACAACGGGTTTGCCCCTTTGAGTAATAAACGCCATCAATTCTTCTGCTGCGGCCGATATCACCGTAGGGGGGCAAAGCTCGGGAAACTGCAAAGGCAAAATTTTTTCTGCCGCCCCTAGGATGCCCGCAGGATCATTAATCATCGTGACCTGACCCCTTGCTAACATTAACAATTGCAAGTGCTGTAAATAGCGTTCATCAAAGGGCGGGTCTTTGCGCAAAAAAACCACGGCCATGTCTTGTAAAAAACAACGCTCTTTGGCCAAAATTTGATAAAAAGATTCTTTGGGCTTGAAAGGCATGATCGCCAGGTGCAAAAAATGCGCCCCCACTTTGCCATTTTCACAAAACAAATCCTTGGGCTCGGTGTGATAAATTTCAAACCCACGCCGAAGGGCCTCGCGCATTAATACCAGCGTCGTTTCGTTATTGGGGTTGAAATTAGCCAACGGATCAGCGATGAAAGCAATTTTATGGGAAGACATGGCAGAGAACATACTATAAATGTCACCCTGAACGAAGGATTTTGTCATTGCGAGCCCATTCATGGTCTCCTCTGTCATTGCGAGGCCAACAGAGGCCTTCTGTCATTGCGAGCCCGAGGTCCCTCTGTCATTGCGAGCCCAGCAGGGCGAAGCAATCTCTCTGTGTCTAACCGGTGAGATTGCCACGCCCAGAGCCTGTCCTGAGGCTTTGCGAAGGAGGCTCGCAATGACAGAAGGCCCCGCCCTGAGTTCGCAATGACATAAAGTATTTATGCAAAAACTTACCGTGACTCCTAAAGACGATAGCAAAAGGATCGACCTTTTTCTAAAAGAAAAACTCGCGATTAGCCGCAAACAAGCCAAAAGCCTGCTCGATGCCGGCCGGGTTTTTTTAAAAAAGAAAAAAATCTTGATGGCCGGATGGCAAGTTCAAACCGATAACGTCTTTGAAATCTTTGCCCCCAACGAAACCATCGAAAAAAAATCTCCGAGTCGCAAAAGATTTTTGAAAATTTATTATGAAGATGCCGACCTCTTGGTGGTTGAAAAGCCCGCAGGGGTGGCTTGTGAGCGCACTGCCCAAACCACTAGCTCAACCTTAGTGGATGACATCAACGACTACCTTAAACGGCAATCGGGTAGCCCACATAACTATTTGGGTTTAATGCACCGGCTCGATAAGGGCACAAGCGGGCTCATGGTTTATACCAAAAGCAAACGGGCCAATGCCCTCTCGCAACAATTTAAAAACCACTCTATTGAGCGACAATATTTAGCCCTCGTGCACGGCCGCATGGGCAAAGCCGAAGGCCGTATTCAAGTCCCTATTTTAAAAGACCCCACCAACCCGCGCCGCCAAATCACGGCTTCTAAAAATCAACCGGGCCTCCCCTCGGCCATTACCGATTATCAGGTCGTCGAACGTTATCCAAACGCAACACTCATCGAAGCCACCCTCCAAACCGGCCGCACCCACCAAGTGCGCGTGCATCTTGCCTCCCTGGGCCACCCCATCATAGGCGATCGCGTTTATGGTCAAGACGACGGCCTCAACCGCCACGCCCTCCACGCCAACTTTTTAGCCTTCCACCACCCCGTCTCCAAAAAACCCATGAAGTTCAATTCCCCCCTCCCCCCCGACCTAAAAGCCCTAATCGACCAACTGCGTAGTTACTAACCAGTCGGCTGTATGGGCCACAGCTTACTTCGGTTTATGGGCTGCGGCTTGCGTCAGATTTCACAAAAAGTGCTCAGCCCTTCGCTACCGCTCAGGGCAGGCTCCGCACTATGGCTACGCCTCCGCGCTTTTTGCTCATCTTCCTTGTCTCGCTCCATAACCCTCGCAATCTGTAGCCCATACAGCCAACTGGTTAGTAGAATTTTTCTTAAAATATTTGTAGAGAAGTCTTTTCAAGGTAGGGAGAGGTCAAGGGAGAGCCTTTTAGCGCTAAAGGTCGGCTCCTTCGCAAGGCCTCAGGACAGGCTCCGGAGGGCCTCTGTCATTGCGAGCCCAACGGGCGAAGCAATCTCACCGGTTAAACCGAGGAGATTGCTTCGTCGCAAACTCCTCGCAATGACAGAGGACCTCATAGGCCGACCGGGCGCGGGCTCTCACTTGGCCTCTCCCTACCTTGAAAAGACGTGGCGTTAATTGCAGATGAATGGCAGAATAAAAAGGAAGATTGCCACGCTCGCAAACGATGCTCGCTCGCAATGACATGAAATTACTTAACGACAACTTCGCGCGTGGTATTGGTCACCACCGTCACGGTGTCTTTGACCTTCCAATTTTTCCCCCGCACTTCCACATCATAAGTCCCCGAAGGTAACGTGCAAACTGCATTAGGCTTGCATTGGCCAACTGACGCCCCTCCATTGGCCCGATAAATTTCCACCTTGGCATCATCGATCGCACTTACTTTAACATTACCATAGCCCACAATGATCACATCGCTACGTTCGGTGGAAAGTACTTTGGTCTTGCGTTGCTCGGAGTTGTTCTGCAACTGCACTTGAATTTGATAGTCTCCCACCGGCACATGCATCACTTCGCCGGACTTTAAAGAATATTGTTTGCCAGTGCCCACATGGGTTGCGGTAATTTTATCGGAATCGGGCAGAGGTGTGGTCACACTCAAAAAACCCAAATTGCGATTTTCTTTGGGGGCATAGGGGTCAAGGGCATAACTCGTAGTGGCCAATAATAACAACACCATAACTGTCATTACCCGACTTGATCCCCCGGTCAAGCCGTGGGACGTAACCCATTGAATAATATTTTTCATATCAGGTCCTCCTCGTTTTTTTTCTTATGGCCCCATCTTTTCCCAAACGCAAGAGTTGATCCACCCAGTAGGGCTGATTTTTTAAACCTGGCACCTCAACCCAATCCCCCCGATAAATACGCCCTAAATCCTCATTTTCCTCACTTTGGTCTTTATCGAGCCTACTCACCCGAGTCAACCCCGCAGCGTTGCAAACCAATACCTCCGTTTTACCGCGGGTTTTCATTTGATTACTAACGACCAAGGCTTCTGTGTCATTGCGAGGCAAGTCGGGGCGTTCTGTCATTGCGAGCCTTTTATTCTCTGTCATTGCGAACCCAGCAGGGTGAAGCAATCTCTTCTGTTTAAGCGATGGGATTGCCGCGCCCTGCTGGGCTCGCAATGACAGAGGGCCAGAGGACCTCGCAATGACAGAAGGCCTCTGCTGACCTCGCAATGACAGATGATGGTTCGCAAGGATAAGATAACTCACCTTCAAAAACCGATTGTCATTCCCCACGATTCGATCCACCTGTTTTAAATAAGCCGGTTCTTGCCATGGCACGTAAAAATGGCACCAATCTCCGCGGGTGGCCGCCAACATGGGGCAGGGTTTGTTATGCAGGCAAGGGGCCAAGGCCTGCCAGCCATAGCCATGCTCTTTTAATAATTGATCCCGCACTTGCATTAAATCTCGGGTGGTTTGGCGCAAGGCGGGTTCAATCAAAACCAACAAACCATTTTCTTCCAAATTAGCTTCTAATACCCTAAGCACAAATTTTAATTTAAGCGCTGGAGTTTTGAATTCGTTGAGCACGTGGGACAAAAGAATTAAATGAAACCTTCCCTTAACCCGCACTTCTTGCAAGTTCCCACGGACGGTGTGAAGGGTGGGGGTCGCAGGCTTGGCCAAGCCCTGCAGCAGCTGTCTTGCATCTTGCAGAGCTTGCGGCGACCAATCCACGCAGGTTATATCTTCAATCGTATATCCATAATTTCTGGCCCAGTGGAGTGCGGCCAATCCTGCACTGCCCGGCCCCGAACCTAAATCCAAAACTTTTAAATGTTTGGGCAACACCTCTGCAGCAGGGATTTGGTTCAAAACAAAGGCCGTTTTTGCAAAATTGATGGGCAAAAAATAAAGCAAATACCCCGAACGCAATTTAGGTTGGTTATAATAATGATGCGGTATGTCCCCCCGCTCTTCCGTAAACCAAGTGGAAAGCGGCCCCACCCCACTGGCAAAATAGTCCAAGGATTTATTGCCAAAGGTTTCTTTTAGGTACGATTTTAAAAGGGGTTCCAATGTTTCTGGAAAATATAGATTCATAGAAATCGACTTGTCATTGTTTCGACCCTGCCATTGCGAGGCCAGCGGGGACTCTCTGTCATTGCGAACCCAGCAGGGTGAAGCAATCTCTTCTGCCTCACCGGTGAGATTGCTTCGGGCTGTTGCCCTCGCAATGACAGAGGGTCCCTGCTGGGTTCGCAATGACAGACCGTTCAAAATTTTCCTTGCTTTAACGCGCCGCATTACATAGACCTTTGCCAGCTCTTTGGCAACCCGTAGGTACCAGGTTTTACTGATAGTTTTTGTACAAAACATTTGCTTGACGAAGTGGATTTGCTAAATTACACTGGCGTCAGCTTTGGTAGACCTACTTGTACCTGGGGTGACCTAAAGCAACGTAAAGCCACAATTTAGTTTTAAACGCAACCTTCGTTTGGGAGGTCGTTTTTTAATCTTTCTTACATTAATAAAGGAGAGAACCCAATGAAGAAAATGAAGAAAGTCGCACTGTTTGCTGCACTCGTTGTAGCGCTTGCGCCAAGTGCCAGCTTCGCTGAAGAAGGTGGGCTTGAAATTAGCGGTGCCATCGACACCTTGATCGGTTGGCAGAAAGATGATGCCAATGTAGCGGGCAATTTTAGCTGCCCTAACGGGTTTGCTACCCCAGCAGGCCAAGCCTGTAATTCAGCTGCCGATGCCGGGGCTGGTACGGGCCAACTAGGTGACCTGCGTGGTGTAGCTACTGCGAGTCGTGACACCTTTAACTTCTACGTCGATACGGTCGAAGTCGATCTTTCTAAGACCTTTGGCGAAAACATCCGCATCCGTGCTGACCTTGATTTCCAAGGCCCAGGGACCGGTGGTGCTGGCTCGGCTGGGGCATTTGCCCTTGAACAGGGTTATGTAACCGCTAACATTCCTGTCGGTAATGGCTTGGAATTATTGGTGGGTCGTTTCAATATCCCCATGGGTGTTGAATCGGTTGATCGTCAAGACAACATCGCGGTGTCTTTCTCAAACGTCTATCGCTTCTTAAGGCCACACAACGTCACAGGTGCCAAACTCTATTATGCCTTTAATGACATGATCGATTTGCATGTGTACGCGGTTAACAACCTAAAAGACACGATTTCCAGCGCTGCAGGGACTGAGTCTGCCTTTCCCGGTGCGGGTCTTCGTTTAGGTTTTAACTGGGGCGAAGAAGGCCAAGAAAGCAGCATTGGTTTGTCTGGTGCTGGTTCGTCTGAAGTCACTACCCACAACAAGCATTTCTCGTTTATGGGTGACTTAGATGTAACCTGGGCTATCAACGATAGCTTCACCTTGGCTGGCGAATTCATTTATCGTCAAGACAATCGCTTTCCTGCCGACGGTTTTGCGGGTACTAAAAACCACAAAGCCATGGCCGGGACCCTACTCGCTGCTTATAATTTCAGCGATGCTTGGGGTGGATATGTCCGCGGTGGTTGGTTGCATGATATTAACCCACCTGCGGTTTACACCGGTACCGATCAACAAATCATCGATTGGTCGGCTGGTTTCAGCTACCAAATCGCTGACAGTGCCAAGTTAAAGATTGAATATCGCGGTGACTGGTCCTTGTTTGCTGGTGCCGCCACCAACAGCTTGGTACACGGTGCTGCTGCTGAATTCGCTTATCACTTCTAGTTTATTAGCTTAATCGAGCGGAAACACTAAGAGGCCCGGGTTGAGTCGAAAGATTCACCCGGGCTTTTTCTTTACATCGCCTTTCATAATTGCCTTTACTCTGCGTTGAAAACAAAATTGCATCCTCGACGTACAGCTAGCTTGGATCAAGAGCTTATACGCTTAAATAGTTTGCCTTCAGCCACTGGCTGAAGTTTGCCTATTACGCGAGTACGCCTCCGGATGCAATTTTGTTTCCGCCTTGATTAAAGGCAATTCTAAAAGGCTATCTGGTTTCTTAACCAATTGATTCTTAAATATTAATTTATATGATTTAGGTCAGTTTTTCGCTTGCATGTTTTTTTTAAACAAGTATATTCCGGCTCAAGTTTATCAGTGCCCTTAGCCTCAACCCTTGCCACGGGTTTTAGTGCACACCCTTCATAATTAAAAAGGAGAGAACAATGAAATGGAGATATCTTATATTGGCCCTTTTCGCCGTGGGTTTTGTCAGCTCGACTACCCAAGCCGAAGAAGGTCTTGAACTCGGTGGTAATGTAACCACCTTCTTTGGTTGGCAGAAAAACGATTCTAATGCCCTTGGAACCACCATTGGTGCCATTCCTGAACGCGGCGTTGGGACTGCCAATCGCGACACCTTCAACTTTTATCTTGATGAAGTTGAACTCAACTTACAAAAATCTTGGGGCGATAAGGTTCGAATTCGCGCCGATTTAGACTTTGGTTCGGCAGCCCTGGGTTCCAACTTTTCAGACTTTGCAGCCGCTACCGCCTTTGTGCTCGAACAAGGTTATATTGGCTTTAACATCCTCGATGCCGAAATCATCGTGGGGCGTTTCAATGTTCCCATCGGTGTTTATTCCGTTGACCGCATCAACAACGTCACCATTTCTTACCCAACGGTGTTTGGTTTGTTACCCTCCAATGGAACGGGTGTTAAATTGTTCTGGGGCATCAACGATTCTTTCGACATGCAACTCTATGTGGTTAACAACATCGCTGATACCGTCAGCACGGCAGCCGGCGGCGGACTTGGTGGGATAATTCCCTCTGGTGGTTTCCGTTTGGGTTACAACTGGGGTGATGAAGATCACCGAAGTACGGTTGGTTTGAGTGGTTATGCCGGTGGTCAATTACCCGCCTTGATGAAACACCTCACCTTCATGGGTGACATTGATTTAAGTTGGTATGTCACTGAGCAACTCTTAATCCAGGCCGAAGGCGCTTATCGCCAAGACAACAAAGTTGGGGCTGGTAAAAACAACAAGGCCTATTCTGGTTTCCTCACCCTCGACTACCTCATCAATGATTCCTGGGATGTTTATGGTAGCTATGGTTACATCCATGATTGGGAAGGTAACTTGAGTGCGGCTGGGGCCGGTGGATTCTACACGGGGGCCGATCAACAGGTTCACAGTGGCACGGTCGGAGTTGGCTACAACATCACCGATGGTGCAAAGTTCCGCCTTGAATATCGTTTAGATTATCAATTGCCCGCTGGTGCTGCAAGTAATGCGTTAACCCATGCAGCCGTGGGTTCTTTCTCCTACGCTTTCTAAGCTCATTGTCATCCTCCGACTTGATCGGAGGATCCATAATAAGCTTCCAAAAAAGGCCGGTGGCAAAACCATCGGCCTTTTTTATTTGTCGTATATGGATCCCGGGTCAAGCCCGGGATGACGCAATGCCGTCATCCCGGACGAGCCTGCCCCGGACTTGATCCGGGGATCCGGGATCCATGATGCCGAAGCAATCTCTCCCCATAACAGAAGGCTTGTCCAAATATGTTCATTTGCGATAGGTTAGACTATGACTCAGCGAGGTTATTTCGTCACCTTTGAAGGCATTGAAGGTTGTGGCAAAACGACTCAAATTCATCTACTCGAAAAATTTTTGCTCCAACAAAAACATGAAGTCGTTTGCACCCGCGAACCAGGCGGCACAGCGGTGGCCGATCAAATTCGCCATGTCTTACTTGACCCCAATAACCAAATCGACCCCATGACCGAGCTTTTACTTTATGAGGCCTGTCGCAGCGAGCATGTGGTAAAAGTGATTGAGCCGGCATTGCAAGCCGGTAAAATTGTACTCTGCGACCGTTTTAGCGACTCGACCATTGCCTACCAAGGTTATGCCCGAGGCCATGCTTTCAACAAGCTTGAACAATTGGCCCACTTAAGTCACCGCGATCTCAAACCTGATTTAACTATCCTGCTTGATTGTCCGGTTGATCAGGGCCTGAGCCGTGCCCAAGAACGCAATGTTAGCCAAGACAGTCGTGAAGACCGTTTTGAAAAAGAAGCGCTTGGCTTTCATGAAAAAGTGCGCCAGGGGTTTTTAAAAATTGCTAAACAAGAACCCACTCGCGTGATTGTGTTTGATGCGTTACAACCCCAAGCAGAACTTGCGAAGAAAATTCGAGAAGTTGTGATGTCGAAATTAAAATAACTGTCATCCTGAGGCATGTGATTTTGTCATTGCGAGCCCAACGGGCGTGGCAATCTCACCGGTTAAACAGAAGAGATTGCTTCACCCCTCAAGGGGTTCGCAATGACAGAAACGATGCTATTTCGGATTGCCTATGTTTCTCGGACATACAAAAATTTGGCAAAACCTCACTGAGCGGATCCGTGCGGGCACCTATCCTAATGCCAGCCTTTTCCTTGGCCCCGAAGGCATTGGCAAATCATTGGTCGCTAAAAGCTTAGCCCAATTGTTACTTTGCCATAGCCCGCAAAATAATGAGGCCTGTAGTCATTGCCCAGCCTGTCAAAAATTTAAACTGCACCAACACCCCGATTTTTTTACTGCCGAACGGGAAGGCCAGTTCATTAAAATCGATACGATTCGTCAGTGGATGCCGCATTTAAAATTCTCCCCCTATGAAGGGAGGGCTCGAATCTTTTTTTTACCCGATGCCCATGCCATGAACTTATCGGCGGCTAACGCTTTGTTAAAAATTTTAGAAGAACCACCCGCCCATCACTATTTTATCCTCACCACCCATGCCACGCATCGTTTACCCACGACCATCCTCTCGCGTTGCCAAAAAATTTACTTTTCCCCTTTAAGCGCCCAAGAGATCGAACAAATTTTTTCGCAAACCACTTCTAATGAACCCCTGCCAAAGTTTCCAAAATCATGGCTTGCCTTGGGGAGCCCGGGGCTTATTTTAAGCTGGTTAGCCAATACTAAATTTTTGCAACATCCTATTTGGAAAGATTTTTTTAATCATCCTGAAACGATAAAGTGGAAAGAACTGATAGATTTTTGCACCCTATTTAAAAGTTGTGAACACCCACAAAGTTTTTACCAATGGTTACTTTTTAATTTATCCCAAATTTTAAAAGAACGCCGCTGCTTTGCCTTGATGGATTTTTCTGAAAAGATCACTCGCGTGCAACGCTTGGCAGGCGTTAATTTAAATCCTATGCTCACTATGGAATATTTGTTATCGTCGATAAAAGTATGAATAGATTTTACATCACCACCGCCATTGACTACCCCAATAGCCTGCCACATTTGGGGACGGCCTATGAAAAAATTGGGGCCGATGTGTTGGCTCGTTACCATCGCATGTTGGGTGACTCGGTTCACTTTCAAATGGGAAACGATGAGCATTCGGTCAAGGTCAAGAAAGCAGCCCTCGAATTAAACCTAGACCCCAAGGCCTATTGCGACAGCATGAAAGAAAAGTTTATTGCCACCTGGAAAAATTTAGGGGTTAGCTTTGACGATTTCATTCAAACCTCCGAACCCCGCAATAAAACTGCAACCCTCAAACTCTTTACCCTGTTGCAAAAAAAAGGCGATGTTTACAAAGGCTCGTATGAAGGTTGGTATTGTGAAGGTTGTGAGGCCTTTTATTTAGATAAAGATTTGGTGGATGGCTTGTGCCCTGCCCACAAAGCCAAACCAAAATGGCTTAAAGAAGATAATTATTTTTTCAAACTTTCTCATTATGCCGATTCTATTAAGCAACATATTTTGGCGCACCCTCATTTTATTTTACCCGAAATTCGCCGTAACGAAATTGTTGCCTTTATTGAACAAGGGGTCGAAGACATTTCGATTAGCCGCTCGGGCAGTGATTGGGGCGTGCCTGTGCCCGGCGATGAAAAACAATTCATTTATGTGTGGTTTGACGCCCTGGTCAATTATTTAGCAGCCGTTAAATTTGGCGAAAAAGACGATCACCTTTTTAAAACCCTGTGGCCAGCCGATATTCATGTGATTGGCAAAGATATCACGCGTTTTCACTGCATCATTTGGCCAGCCATGCTCATGAGTGCAGGGTTGCCTTTACCTAAAACTATTTTTGGGCACGGCTTTGTTTACCTAAAAGGGGAGCGCATGAGTAAAACCTTAGGGAACATCGTTAGCCCTATGGAAATTGTCGAAAAATATGGGCCCGATGCCTTGCGCTATTATTTATTGCGTGAATCGAGTTTTGGCGCAGACAGCAATTTCACCTGGGAAGGTTTTATTAAACGTTACAATAGTGATCTAGCCAACGATTTAGGGAATTTGCTCAATCGCACCTTAGGCATGGCTAAAAAATATTTTGATGGCTTGATTGAAAATGGTCGCGCTGAAACCGAAAACCTTGATTATGATTTACTACACCGTCATGGGCTAGAAGCGGGAAAACGCATTCATGAACTTATGGATTATCAAAATGGGGATTTAAATTTTCACCAAGCCTTAGCTAGTCTTTGGCAATTTATTTCGCAATGCGACAAATATATTAATGACATGGCACCTTGGAGTTTAAAAAAACAGGGCAAAGCAGAACGGCTAAAAGACTTTACGGTTACATTAGTTCTAGCCCTAAGACTGATTGCCACCTATATAAGGCCCTTTTTACCCCACACCTCCGATAAAATCTTTGCCCAACTTAAATTCCCGGTCCCACATAACTTTGAGGAAGTAGAAACCTTTTCTAACATCAAACTCCCCCACCAGCTGGGCGAGGCCTCACCCTTATTTCCACGGATTGAACTCGAAGCCAAAACCTAAAAACAGTCTTGGCTCCAAGCATCCATGGTACCCGATTCTTTTTTCGTAAAGCTAAAACTCATCGCGTTAGCCTGAGGGCAGAATTGCTCGTTGGGAGTATTGTATTCGATCCCAAACACGGCCTTGTTCGCCTCGATGAAATCAGACAAAACATCACACTCGTGATATTCAAAGCACTGCTCGTTGATGGCAAAATCAAAATAGGGCAATAGATCTTTGATTTGCTCAAGATCGTTTTTAAGCCCCACCGCAAGATTTCGCTTGTGGGCCTCTTCGGCTAAAAACTTATTGTAAGTGATTTGATCTTGGTAATGCAGTGCAAAGCCCGTGCTGTCATCGTAGCCCGACACATTATCGGGATCAATACCATCGCAGCCTTTTTGCAGGGCCAAATCCATGCGCTTTTTCATGATGGGGCCTAGAATATCGAGCTTACTGATATCTAAATAGAGTTCGCCTTCCCAACCATTGCTCAAACCCTTCACACTTTCGGGAAAGTCCCCCGCATCCGGGCGCCAATCCTCCCAAGAACCGGCACTAAAATAGCAGATCACCTTCACCCCCCGATTTTTTAAATAGGCTATTTCTTCGGTCTTATAATCCCACAAATCAATGTCATACATGGCTACTTGACGCTCAAGATCCAAATCACCTTGAAATTGAATATGCCACGTGGTCTTAGGTTTGGGCTGCCACCAAGAGGGGCTGTTCTTGATAAGGTCATTGATAATGTCCCAGTGTGGGGGTTTCAATTCCCAAGGTTGAATGAGCGGGCCAAGGTCTTTGATATTTTTGGCCCCCAGGGGATTTTTAAAATCAAAGTTTTTAATCCAATCAACCAATGAGCCATTCCCAGAAGGAGGCACGACTGGGGTGGGAGTAGGAACAGCCGTGGACGTAGGTGTGGGGGTTGGAGAAATTTTGGGAGTTGCGGTCGCAGGCGGTGGAGTGGGGGTTGGGGTTACCGTCGGTGTCGATGTGGGTATAGTACTTGGAGTTGGTGTAGCCGTAGGCACGCAATTGACAAAAACCCCCGGGGCACAGTCTGGCAAACCCGTGTCAGAGCCTGTATCGCCAGAAGTTGTAGCTGTATCGGTTGTTTTTTTAGGAGTTTCGTCTTTAGGGATTGTCTCATCCCCTAGCGGCACATTATTTTCACCACCGCAACCAACGAGTAAAAGAAAAATCACCAACCATTTTGCCTTCATGATGCCCCCCGACATTTTAAATTAAAGGTTATTGTAATGCTTCAGTCTTGCAGGGAGAGCGCTTGGGTTATTTCGTCAGCCGCGCTCCATCGGCGACCCTCATGGGGCTAGCCGGCACGGAAGCCTTCCGGTATAACCGGCTTTCCATGCCGGCTAGCCCGCATGGGGGCCCCGCCGCTTCCGCGATGGCTTCCTCAACAACCCAAGCGCTCTCCCTGCAAGACTGAAGCATTACAGATCATTGGAATAAGCCATAGTATTTTAACTTTTTAATAGTATGTTTTCTGTCATCCTCGCGAAAGCGGGGATCCAGTTCTGTAAGTAGGGTTAAGCGCTGGATCCCCGCCTTCGCGGGGATGACAGCCTATTTAAAAGTTAAAACACTACAGCGCTTTTAGCTCGGCTGGATGAAAAATAGGTTGCGTCGAAAAACAGTACTAGCTAATTACAATTGATGAAGCATGATGGCCTGGGCCATAGCATAAGCGCGGCGAATGACTTCCTTCCAATCGGTATAAGGGGCTTTAAGTGCTTTGTAATGGCCTAAGTTTGTCGCGGAGAGATCCCAGGGTTTGGGTTCGGCTAATTGAAGAGCTAGCTGTTGACTGATGGAATTTCCCTCTTTTTGAGGATAGAGGCGATCTAAAGGACCCAAAGCTTGTAAGGCTTGGGTGGTGCCCATTTGATCAAAAAGAGCTAAAAAATCGATGAAATCCCGGGTGGTATTACGCCGTACAATCAAGTAAGCCTTGATGCGAAGCATCTCTTCTACCGTCGGAATTCTTAACCCTCGCACTAGGGTTGTCTCAAGGGGGGCTGCTCGAATGAGTTGCCTTAAGCCTGTTCTTACTCCCTGAAAATGCCCAAGGATGAGCACGGGCGGCTCTAACCTTTTAGTGTGCCATCCTGCCTCTTTTTCTACGGCTTGAAGAATGTTTGCAAACCGTTTTTTCAAATCGGAAACGACATAATCGGCATCTGCCGTCTCACCCACTAAAATACATTCAGGGAAATGGGATTGAAAGATCATTTGCGCTGAAAGCAACTTTTCCCATTCAGGAAGTTTAGCTAGAGACTTTTTACTGGATTTTTTATTCATACAGAAACTTCCCCTTGGACTCGCTTTAAAAGCCCTTCCCACAAGGGAGTAATGCCGTAAATTTTTGTTGAGGCCAAAACTTTTTTTAAGGCTAATGCCGCGGGCCCAAAAGGTTGGTCGTATAACTGACGATACAACTCTCGCCAAGCCTCTAAGGAACCTTCTGAAAGTATCTCTTCAAGATAAACTGGGTTATTCCACTCAAGTTTGGAAAGCCGAACGCTAGGTGGAAGTAAGTGAGCTTTTTTACCCCAACGGGCATGAGCCCCTTGCACCGCAATGGCCCGACGACGTTCAGCCGAAAGCTGACGCGCTCGGATCTTTCCCCCTTGTTTACCCCAGTTTTGAAAAATCAGCTTAGTTGGTTTAAAAACCTTTGCCATATCTCATCATATGCTTACCCCCTAAGCATAGTCAATATTTAAAAACAGAACAAGTTTAAAAAGGCCCTACAAATTTTCATCTACTAAAAATCACCTGCACATGCACTTAACGCCACCGTTGTCATTCCCGCGAAAGCGGGAATCCAGAGGTGTTTGAAAAGACTGGATCCCTGCCGGAGTTTACTCCTGCGTAGGCAGGGGCAGGGATGACAAGAAAAAGCGCGCGGCGTCAAGTGCATATGCGGGAAAAATCACATATAAATATGCATATTAGTTCTATTTTTATTCATAAAAGCCAAAATTTTTATATAATAGGCAACAAAAATGCCCATTGCCCGATAATTCTTTGTCAAATGGGGTAATCGCTTTAAGGAGTTTTTTATGGGATGGCTAGATAGTCTTTTTGATTCTGCAAGTTTTAATCGATCCTACGTTATGACTGACATTAATGGAGATGGGTTAAAAGATTTAGTTGTGGGTCCTAAATTTGAACTTGATCCGACCCCTGGGACCAATCTTTCATATTTTATCCAAACAAAAGAGGGCGAATATGTCCCATTACGGGATGCTCCAGAGTTTAGAGTTAAAAGACAAGATGGTACTGTGGCCATTTTTAGAAATGGGACTCCCCTTGGTGGAGAAGGTGGCTATAAAGATAATGTTATAAAAGGTTTTTATCTTACAAGAGAATCAAAATTGTTGACTGTTTTGTGTGCTACCGAAGAATATAGTGACGTTAGGGTTTGTCATGCAGGTCGCTACAAGACTTACCCGAAGGATGGAGAGACTCGTTCTCTAGAGCTAATTCCATTACAATTGATAGGTATCCTAAGTAACCCGCCCGAGGTTGATGAGCCTAACTTGGTACTCGGTGGTTGCCTTACCTTCCCCGTCGGCTTCGACTGCACCGGCACAACAGATGAAGAGGGAAATTTTAAAGAACAACCTTGTGGTTGTGAACTGGTTAAGCTTGATGCATGGGAAGGGGAACCTATTAAATCTCAAGAAGAATACGAGCCTGAACCTGTTATCACCTGTGTGCCGCCTTTGCCCTATGACTTGCCACCCCCCACAGAACCTGAACGTCGCATTGCTCGTCGCCATCGATCAACCAGCCAATGATTAACTAAAATCAAAGGGGTCTTTTTTCTTGGTTGAATCAGCGGGTTCGTTGGGTTCATCGGGTCCAGGCTCGGGGGCTTCGTCATTTATGTCTTCCCAATCTTCTAGCAGCTCGTCTTCTAGCTCAGGCAGGTCTTGATTTTTAAGCTCGGCTTTGAAGGCTTCGTCATCTGCCATTTCAAAGGCAACGGGGGCCTTGCCACGTGTCTGAGATGGCGGCGGTGGAGGGGGTGGGGTGGGGCGCCGTGGGGCACCAAAACCATAGCGGTTCACCGGCACATGGGCCGCATTGCTATCGACCACATTAATCCGTTGGCCCGTTTGTTGTTCCCATTTGCGCAGGGCCTTTTCTAAAACCGGTTGATTGATCGACCACAGCATTTGGTCTTCGCCATCTAAGATGGTGGTGGAAAACAAATTATAGGTGATGGAGAATGATTGAAAGCCCGATTCATCGGGCCCACCCCAAACAATAAATGTGCAAGGCTCTTTGATTTGCAATCGCACCGGATCGTCGGGCCGATTCTTGGTGCGTAAAAAACCCACAATATTGAGATTAAGGCGAATGGTCCATAGGTGCTGTTTGAGGCCTTTCATCACCAGCATGAGCTCGTCTAAAAAAGTTTGTTGATCGAGGTTTTGGCGTTTGACTTGTTTGGTCGCGTTGTAAGTTATAATTTCCATCGAATCAGGAACCACGAGCCCAAAAAACGACCGCAAAAAATTAAACACCTGTTCAAAAAACCAAATATTGGTTTCTTCAGGTTTCATGCGAGTAAAATTGAGATTAGAACTGAAGCCCCAGGAGCCAACCACCTCGTTGCGATTGGCCTGCATTTCCAAATATTCATCTAAATTTTTGATCATAGGTTAGTTGCCATGAAAGCCATATTGGTTAACACCAAATATTGGGAAGGTTTTATTCCCAAATACAATATGCTTAAGGCTAACATAGCCACTAAGGTGAGAGCCAGGGGATTTATCCAGGTGATGGTGACCTTGTCACCAGTTTTAAAATACATGGCCACAATGGGGGCCACATAATAATAAAAAGAAATCGCGCTAGTAAGAACGGCCACTACCACCAACGAAACATGGCCCATCATCACCGCCTGTTTGAACAAATAAAATTTACCCACAAAACCCACGGTGGGGGGCAGACCGGCCAACGAAAAAAGAAAAATCGCCAAAAGCCCAGCTACAAAAGGTTTGCGGCTTGCTAAGCCGGCTAAGTCATTCAGCTCAACGGCCTCTTCAGATCCTTTGGCGAGCGTACTTAAAATCGCAAAAGTTCCCAAGGTCATGAGGCAATAGGTTAAGAGATAAAAAAGGATGGGGCCAACATCTCCAGCCGCCTGCCCCTGCAATTGACTTAAATAGGCCACCACGCCTAACAGTAAATAACCTGCATGGCCAATCGAAGAATAGGCCAAGATGCGTTTGAGATTGGTTTGGCGTAAGGCCGCCAAGTTACCTACAATCATGGTGGCAAGGCTTAAGAGGGTGACCAAACGAATCGAAGGAACGGGAAAAAGATTGAAGGTGTATTGCAAGACGCGAAGCAGGGCCCCAAAGGCCGCTACCTTAACCCCGGTGGCCATAAACCCGGTGATGGGATAAGGCGCCCCGGTGTAAACATCGGGGGTCCAAAAATGGAACGGCACCGCCCCTACTTTAAAAGCAAAGCCCAAGATCAACAGCACAATGCCCAATTTCAAATATAAATCAAAAGGCTTCACTAACGTCACGCCCAATGAACCTTGCACCGAAAGGCTATTGGTAGCCCCATAAAACAGGGCGATCCCCAATAATAAAAAACTACTGGCGGCCGACCCCAAGACAAAATATTTTAAAGCCCCTTCACTTGAAATAAAGGCCTGCCGTTGCACGCCCACCAGCACGTAAAGCGAAAGACTCATCACCTCAAGGGCGATAAACAAAGTTAATAAATGAGTGGTCATCACCATGAGGCACATGCCCACGGCTGAAAATAAAAGTAGCGAAAAGATTTCGCCAATGCGTTCTTCTTGTCGTTTAAAATAAGAAATGGCGAGCATGCTAATCACCGCACCCACTAAACAAATAACGATGGCCAAAAAACTCCCGTAAGGATCGACGATGAGAAAAGAGGTGCTCGCTTGCGTAAAATTCGTTAAATGACCAGCAAAACCAAACAAAGCGCCCAAAAACAGTGCGGTGGTAATATAACCACAAACTTCAATGCGAATCAGGGCTTTGAGAAAGGCCAAAAACATTATCAAAAGACCCCCCGCGGCCAACAACCACACGGGCCAGAATGACTTCAGTATGCTTAACACTTGTATATTATCGATATAATGTTCAGTTAACATAAAATTATTTACTGAAGTCATTGCGAACCCAGTATTTACTCTGTCATTGCGAACCCAGCAGGGTGAAGCAATCTCTTCTGTTTAACCGGGGAGATTGCCACGCCCTGCTGGGCTCGCAATGACAGAGTGCCTCGCAATGACACCTTTTTTGAAACTTGCACCCCTCGATAGGTTTTCATTTGTAAAAGCAAGCTTTGGCTAGCCACGTCGACTTTATCGAGGAAAAATTTAGGCTGTACTCCCATCCAAAAAATTAAAACCACCAAAGGTGCCATGACAAAAATTTCTTTCCACTTCAAATCGGTCAACGTTGCCAATTTGGGATTTCGCATTTCACCAAAAAACACTCGCTCGACCATCCATAACATGTAAACCGCCGAGAGCACCACGCCAGTAGAACCCACAATGGTTAGCCAAGGCAAACTAGCATAAGCCCCCGACAAAATTAAAAATTCACCGATAAAACCATTGGTGCCCGGCAAGGCGATGCTTGAAAAAGTCACGATCATAAAGATGACGGTAAAAATGGGTACTTGTTTGGCAATGCCACCATAATCTTTGATTTCACGGGTATGAGTTCGATCGTAAATCATGCCTACCAACAAAAACAAGGCCCCCGTGCTAATCCCATGGTTGAGCATTTGATAAACTGCACCGTTAATGGCGTGAGGAGAAAGCGACATCAACCCCAACATCACAAACCCCAAATGAGACACCGAAGAATAGGCCACCAGTTTTTTAATATCTTTTTGCACCATGGCCACCAAAGCACCATAAACAATACCGATCACGGCTAACAGCGCCAGCAAGGATTGCGATTTAAGCAAGGCCTCGGGGAAGAGCGGCATGGCAAAGCGCACAAAGCCATAGGTCCCCATCTTTAGTAAAATACCAGCCAAGATAACACTTCCGGCCGTTGGCGCCTGCACATGGGCATCGGGGAGCCAGGTATGTAAGGGCACCATGGGAACCTTAATCGCAAAAGAAAGGGCAAAGGCGGCAAAAAGCCACAGTTGTTCGGTAAGATTTAATTCGAGGTTGTACCATTGGCTCAATTCAAAGGTTTGGCCGGCTTTAAAATAAAGATATAAAATGGCCACCAACATCAAAACACTACCCACTAGGGTAAAAATAAAAAACTTGATGGCCGCATAAATTTTTTCTTTGCCGCCCCAAATGCCAATGAGAAAATACATGGGGATGAGCATGGCTTCCCAAAAAATATAAAAAAGAAACACATCAAGGGCCACCAGTGCCCCCAACATGCCACACTCCAAAACCAACATGAAAAAATAATATTCTTTTTCGCGCTGCTGAATGGAACCGGTAGAAAAAACGACCGACAGAAAACTTAAAATCGTGGTTAAAAGAACAAGCCAAAGGCTAAACCCATCAACACCCAGCTTATATTGAATACCTAAGCTTGGGATCCAACTCATGGTTTCAGAAAAACGAAAACCTGCAGCGCCGCTATCATGGTACCAAAGGTGCAGCGACACTACAAAAGTTACCAAGGTGCCGAGGGTGGCAATGTATTTTGACCAACTACCTTTGAGGAGGAGGCCAAGCGCTGCAAAAGCTAGCGGTAAAAAAACCACCACGGTTAAAATATGTTCATTGAACCACAACATAAAATTACTCTCAATTTAAACCAATGCCCAAGTTAACAACCCGATCAAGGCAACAAAAAAGTAAAGGACATAAGCATTCACCGAACCGTTTTGAAAACGATTCACCAAACCGCCCCCTACTTGGGTAAAAAACGCTAGCCCTTTAATAAACAGGGTGTCGATGATGCCCTGGTCACAAAATTTTGCTAATACATACTGACTGACGCTTTTGATGGGTTGGATAATCAAAGCATTATAAATTTCATCGATAAAATATTTTTCGCGTAGCAACGCATACACCCATTTGAGTTTTTGTGCACAGTTTTGTGGCCAAGCTGGTTTTTTAAGATAGATATAAATCGCCAAACCCACAAACAAAGCACCCCACAGGGCAGAGATGAAGGCCAGCTCGATTTCTAAGCTATGCACATTGTGCCCCTCGAGGCTGGTTTCGCCAACCCCAAAAGGTAACCAAGCTTGCCAATAATTATGCAGCCCCAAACCATGACCCAAGGCATCGGGAATACCTACCCAGCCCCCAACCACTGAAAGCAAGGCCAACACCACCAAAACACTTTGCATACTAAAGGGGACTTTTTGCACGTGAGCTGCATGATGATGCCCGTGATGTTCGAGGCTAGACTTACCCAAAAAGGTTAGGGCCACCAGCCGAAACATATAAAAAGCGGTAAACCCAGCGGCAATAAAGGCTACGGTATAAAGATAACGATGACCGGTAACATAGGTTTGAAAAAGGATCTCATCTTTAGAGAAAAACCCAGCCAGCGGTGGAATACCTGCAATGGCTAAACTGGCAATGGTAAACGTAACAAAAACCACGGGGAGTTTCGATTTAAGGCCACCCATCTTTTGAATATCTTGTTCATGATGCAGGGCATGAATCACTGCACCCGCGCCCAAAAAGAGACAGGCCTTAAAAAAAGCATGAGTCATTAAATGAAAAATCGCGGCCCCATAGGCCCCCACGCCTACTCCCAACACCATGTAACCCAATTGACTCACCGTTGAATAGGCCAAGACTTTTTTAATATCGTTTTGCACTAACCCGATGGTCGCTGCAAACAAGGCGGTGGCGGCCCCCACCGTGGCAATGAGCTGCATGGTATAAGGTGCCAGGTCGTAATTGAATAAGAAAAAAAGCCTTACCATCATGTAAACGCCAGCAGTCACCATGGTAGCTGCATGAATGAGAGCTGAAACCGGGGTGGGACCAGCCATGGCATCGGGCAACCAAACATAAAGGGGAATTTGGGCGGATTTTCCCGTGGCGCCTAAGAACAAACAAAAAGTGACCCAGCCTGCCACGGGGGCTAATTGCTCGACATGTTGCATCAGATAATTAAAACTCAAAATATTTTCGCCGGCACTCACACTCATTCCCAATTGCCCCAAAATTAAAAAGAGTCCGATGAGAAAACCAAAGTCGCCAATCCGATTCACCACAAAGGCCTTTTTACCCGCCGCGGCTTTGTCAGCATCGGTAAAATAAAACCCAATCAATAAATAAGAACAAAGCCCTACCCCCTCCCACCCTACAAATAAAAAGAGTAGATTATCGGCCAACACCAGCACCAACATGGAAAATAAAAAGAGGTTTAAATAACAATAGTAGCGAGCAAAACCCGCATCCCCGTGCATGTAACCCCGAGAATAAAAATGAATTAGCGTGCCCACGCCCGTTACCACCAACACCATAACCACGGAAAGCCGATCGAGCAAAAGACTAGCACTGACTGAAAAAGGCCCGGATACGACCCAATCAAAAAGATGTTCTTGGGTGGGTGCTAGTTGACCATTCAACAAAAATGGTAACGATGCCTTGACGGCAATAAGAAAAGATAAAAATGGGAAAAGCACCCCCACTATAGCAATCAATAACTCAGGCAAAGGGCGTTTGGTTACGGAGGCCTTCACGGCAAAGGCGCCGTTCAACAACGATCCTAGGAGAGGCAATAATAAAATGACTGCTAAATCCACTTATTCCTCACTATTACTCTATAGTTACCTTCAAATACTGGATCCCGTCCCCCGACTTGATCGGGGGATCAAGTCGGGGGATGACCCGCTATGAGCGGGTCACCCTATCTCTCAAATCCATAAACATATGGGTTTGCACCGAGGCACGTTTGCGAAACAAAGCAATCACAATGGCTAAGCCAACGCCTGCCTCGGCTGCTGCCAACACAATGACAAAAAAAGCAGCCATTTGCCCTTCAACCCCCTGATGCAGACGGCTAAAGGCCACCAGGGCGATATTCACCGCGTTAAGCATGATCTCGACCCCCATCAACATAATGAGCAAATTGCGCCGCAGGCTCAAAACGGCAAAACCCAAGATAAAAAGAATAAATGACAAAACGAGGTAATGGTTGAGTGTGATCAAGGTTTTAAACTCCTCTTGGCCAAAATGATGGCACCTAAAATAGCGACCGTAAGCAAAATAGAGGTTAATTCAAAGGCCACTAAATATTCGGTAAACAAGGCCTTGCCTACAAATTTAATCGTGCCAAACTCTAAAACATTAAGCCCTTGAAACCGAGTGGGCTCTTTTAAAACCAAGGCCGTTAAAGCGAAACTGCTGATCACCAACAAGGCGACCAAAAATTTAAACGGCCCGGTAACCCCCTGCTCTACTAATTCTTCGGCTTTTAGATTGAGCAACATGATCACAAAAACAAACAAAACCATGATGGCCCCGGCATAGACCAACACTTGAATCGCTGCCAGGAAAGGCGCATCGAGCATAATGTAGAGCCCAGCAATATTGAAAAGTGCCAACACCAAAGCAATGGCACAATGAACCGGATTTTTAGCCGACAAAATTAATAAGGCGGCTAAAATTGAAACAATTGAAAAAAAGTAAAATAAAATTAGCATAATATAGTGGATCCTCAGGTCTTAGCCCGGGATGACATGTTGAACTTACCTCAGTAAAAGTTTTATCGCTGCATAAACAAAAATATTGGCCAAGGCGGCTGGCAACATGAGTTTCCAACCTAAACGCATGACTTGATCATAACGAAACCGCGGCAAGGTCCAACGAACCCAAATAAAGATCCAACAAAAAATTAAAATTTTAATAAAATAAGTGCTGAACTGCAGGGCCGCTACCATGATTTGAGCCTGGAGTTGGCTTAAAACAAGGGGGGCTTGCGTTACTACAAAAATAGCTAAGGCCATCCCTGACAAAATCAATAAAGTAGCTAAGCGCGCCTTTTCGCGATCCCTGGAGTCGCCCCATTTTATTTTGGTGCGGCGTTTGTAAAGGTGCCAACCCAAGGCTATAAAAGCAACCGCGGTCGCTAACAGCACAAAATACAACACCGAGCCCGCATGCATGCGCAACCATGTGGTAGAAGCAAAAGGAATCTGCCAACCACCAAAAAATAGCGCCACAATAATCGCGCTGCCAATCACAATGTGAGCATATTCGGCCATAAAAAAGAGGGCGAATTTCATCGAGCTATATTCGACGTGAAAACCCGCTACGATCTCGGCCTCGCCTTCGGGCAGGTCAAAAGGTAAGCGACTGGTTTCGGCAAAGACTGCGGTGATAAAGGTAAGGGCCGCAATGGGTTGAAGGATAATATTCCAATGCCAAGGTTTAACCCCCTGTTCGGCAATAATACCGGAAAGTTCAAAGGTCCCGGAAAATAAGACGACGCTCACCACCGAAAGACCCATCGAGATTTCGTAACTAATCATTTGGGCCGACGAACGTAAGCCCCCCAATAAGGCATATTTGTTGTTTGACGCCCACCCCGCCAGCATCACGCCATAAACAGAAAGCGAACCAATGGCAAATATATACAAAAGGCCAATATTTAAATCGGCGGCCTGCATGGTAAAAGCCTGGCCATTGACATGGAGGGTATCGGCAAAGGGAATGACCGCAAAGGTCATGCAGGCTACGGCCATCGTAATCATGGGTGCCATGGTGTAAAAAATGCGATTCACGTGCGCCGGGGTAATATCTTCTTTGGTGAGAAGTTTAACCACATCTGCAAAACTATGAATCAGGCCACCTAATCGAAACCCTGCAATGCTCGCCCGATTGGGGCCTCGACGATCTTGAATATAAGCCGCACCTTTACGTTCGAGCCATATCAAAAAGGGGAGCAGGTTCATGATCGCCGCAAAGGGAACTAAAATTTTGATAATAGCTAATAACATATTATTCTCTCTGTCATTGCGAGCATCCGCGAAGCAATCTCGTCGTTGGATGAGATTGCGGAGTTTATCCTGAGCCTGAGCGAAGGAGCTGGCTTGCCTCGCAATGACAGAAACCCAACCGCACAGCCAACTCTTCGATCCATTGCGAAGCGGGTCTGGTATCACCCTTGGGCTCGAAGGCCTTGGCAAAGGGCTGCACCCTACCTTGAAAATTAGTAAAGGTCCCCTCTTGTTCGGCAAAGGTTGCAGTGGGGAATATTAGATCGGCGGCTTGGGTATCTGGCCCTTCATTAGAAGCCAGCATCACCCAATGGCCGCTAGCTTTTGGTTGCAGAGCCTTTTGCTCTGCTTCAGACAGACCACCCAAGATGATACAAACCTTACTATGAATAGGAGCAGCCCCTAGCAGGGGTTTAAACCCTAATTTTTCTACACCCGCTCGGTTGGGGTTTTTATCGGCCTTGATTAAGAAATCATCGTGCGAGGGATTAGGCACAATTCGAGCCGAATAATACAAATGCGTGACTCCCAAAAGATCGGCCAATTTCTTAAGCGCCAAATTATTTTCGTTGGACTCGAGGGCCGAACCCACCAATACAATATCTTGTGGCTTGGTTTTTTCTACTTGAGACACCAAAACTTCCATGGCCACGGTGGGGGCTACAAAAGAAGCCTGGCCGTTGGTTTTGGCCTTGGGGCGCAGCAATCGACTTGAGTCGTTGACAAATTTATAGGAAAGCCTCCCCTCATCGCATAACCAACATTGATTGACCGCTTCGTTTTCTCGCGGAAGATAGCGATAAATCTTATCGTCATAATGATTGATTGTAATATTGCAACCCGTTGCACAACCCGTACAAATGGAAGGGGTCTCTTTTAAAAACCACACCCGACAGGCAAAACGAAAATCTTTGTTGGTTAAAGCCCCCACGGGGCAAATATCGACGGTGTTGAGGGAATAAAGATTATCGAGCTTCATGCCCGGAAAGGTGGTTAAGGTTTGATGATCCCCGCGATTGACAAAACAAAGCTCGCCGGTTTTTGTGATTTCGTCGCAGAAACGAATGCAGCGACTGCACAACACACAACGTTCATCGTCTAAAACCACCAATGGCCCTAAGTCGACCCGCTTTGGTTTATGCACTTTGGCCTCCGTCATCTGACTATCGGCGATCGAATGATCCATGTAATATTCTTGTAATTTACACTCGCCGGCTTGATCGCAAACCGGGCAATCGATGGGATGATTGATGAGAATAAATTCCAAAACGTTTTTACGCAAATTTTTGACTTTTTCACTATCGGTTTTAACCACCATGCCTTCTGCCGCTGTTACCTGGCAGGAAACAACGGGCTTGTTCATCTTTTCAACTTCGACCAAACACATGCGGCAATTGCCTGCGATAGAAAGTTTTTTATGATAACAAAAATGGGGAACGCTTTTACCAACTTGCTTGGCAGCCTCGATCAAGGTGGTACCCGGTTCTACAGTAACTTGAATGCCATCAATGGTTAGGGTTGGCATAGGCCTCAAACTCTCCTCTAAATTTTTTCATATAACTCCAAATAGGCATGGATAAAGAGTCAGCCAGCACACAGATGGTTTTACCCGCCATATTATCGGCAATAGAACGCAATAGTTCTAAATCTTTGGGTCTACCCTCCCCACTTAACATGCGATCTAAAATTTTAGCTGCCCAACCCGTACCCTCACGACAAGGCGAACATTGCCCACAGGATTCGTGGGCATAAAAACGGGCGAGGTTGCCCAAGGCGTCTACCATATTGGTGGTGTCATCCAACACAATCACCCCACCCGAACCCAGCATGCTGCCATGGGCCTCCATGGATTCATAATCTAACAGCACGGTTTCAACATCGTTGGCATCGAGGATCGGCGTAGAAGACCCACCGGGGATCACCGCCTTTAATTTTTTGCCACCCCGTATTCCACCACAATCTTCAAAAATTAAATTTTTAAGTGGATAACCCAAAGGGCGTTCATAATTGCCTGGGCGAACCACATGCCCGGAAACACAAAACAACTTCGTGCCAGGGCTTTTTTGCGTGCCTACGGCTCGGTAGGCCTGCACCCCATTTTGAATAATATAAGGAACACTCGCAATGGTTTCAACATTATTGATAATGGTGGGGCAACCAAACAAACCCACGATTGCTGGATAAGGGGGTTTAAGCCGCGGGTGCCCCCGTTTGCCTTCAATGGATTCTAAGAGTGCGGTTTCTTCACCGCAAATATAGGCCCCTGCCCCACGATGGATATAAACTTCTAAATCAAAGCCTGAGTTCAAAATGTTTTTCCCCAATAGCCCTGCCTGATAAGCCTCCTCAATAGCGGCCTGGAGGCGTTGCATGGGAAAATAAAATTCGCCCCGAATATACACATAGCTCACATGGGCCCCGATGGCATAACAAGCGGCAATGATACCTTCGATTAAAAGGTGAGGGTCGAGCTCGAGGATGTAGCGATCTTTAAAGGTGCCAGGTTCGCTTTCATCGGCATTCACTGTTAAATAAACTGGCTTGCCAGAATTTTTTGGGATAAAACTCCACTTAAGCCCTGCCGCAAACCCAGCCCCACCACGCCCCCGCAGCCCTGCCTCTTTAACCTGGTTGATAACTTCTTCGGGTTTCATTTGAAAAAGTTTAGCCAGGCTTTGATACCCCCCCTGGGCACGACTCACCTCCAAGCGATGGCTATCTTTGACTTTAAAATTTTTTGTTAAACGTTGTTCCATAATTTTTCTGTCATTACGAGGCCTTCTGGCCCTCTGTCATCGCGGGACCGAATGGCCCCTCTGTCATTGCGAGCCCAACGGGCGTGGCAATCCCATCGCTTAAACAGAAGAGATTGCTTCACCCTGCTGGGCTCGCAATGACAGAAGGCCTCACATCTATTTCAACTCCTCAAGAATCTTATCTACCTTTTCTATCGTTAAATTCTCATGATATTCATCATTAACCTGAAACATAGGCCCCGTCCCACAAGAACCCAGGCATTCAACCTCCACTAAACTAAAGCGCCCATCGGTGGTGATTTCCCCTAAACCAATCCCCAATCGCTTTTTTAAATGTTCGGTAATACTTGGGCTACCTAACAACTGACAAGAAAGGGTGCGACAAACTTGAATATGATATTCCCCCACTGGTTTTTGATGAAACATCGTATAAAAGGTCACCACTTCGTAAACCTTGGCAGGCGCCACGTCTAACAGACCTGCCACATAAAGCATGGCTTCTCGGCTAATAAAGCCTGTTTGTTTTTGGACAAGCCAGAGCGCCGGCAACAGGGCCGCTCGCTTGATGGAATAGCGTTGTAAAATCTTTTGAAACTCGGCTAAATTTTCGCTGGTAAATTCAAACATAGTTTATAATCGAGATTGCTTCGCCCTGCTGGTCTCGCAATGACAACGTACCTGTCATTGCGACCCCGGACTTGATCCGGGGGAAGCAATCCCTACCTATCCAGTTCTCCTGCTACAACATTCAAGTTACCTAAAATTGCAATGGCATCGGCAATCATGCCCCCCGTGATCATTTGCGGAAACGCTGCATAAATGGCAAAACAGGGTGGCCGCACCTTAACGCGATAAGGGTTTTTGCTGCCATCGCTGACAATATAAAAACCCAATTCCCCATTGGCCGCTTCAGTCGAAGAATAAATCTCGCCGGGTGGGGGGCGAACCCCTTCGTAAATTAATTTGAAATGATTCATAAGGGCTTCGATGCTTGTGTAAACTTGGGCCTTGGGAGGCAGCGCAACGCGATGATCCTCGCTCACAATGGGGCCAGGTTTGAGTTTTGCCAAGGCTTGCTCGATAATGCGAATGCTTTGGTTCATTTCTTCGACGCGTACAAAAAGACGATCAAAACTATCCCCATGCTCACCCACCACGACTTCAAAATCATATTGTTCATAACCTAAGTAGGGTTTGTCTTTGCGAATATCTCTTGCCACCCCGGTGGCCCGCAAACAAGGGCCGGTAAACCCATAAGATATCGCATCGGCTTGACTCACCACTCCGATGTCAACCGTACGATCTAAAAAAATCTTATTGCGTTGTAACAGGCTAGAAACATCGTCGATACTTTGGCGTAAATCTTTTAAAACACTGCGGAGGGTGGGTTCAAAATTTTCTGGCAAATCACGGCTTACGCCACCAATACGGGTATAATTGGTGGTAAGCCTAGCCCCACACATGCCTTCAATCAGGTTATACATTTTTTCTCGTACGTTGAAGAAATACCAAAAATTGGTGAGTGCCCCTAAATCAACGGCATTGGTGCCAACACAAACCAAATGATCCATGATGCGATTCATTTCACAGGCAATCACGCGACACACCTGAGCACGCTCGGGGATGCTCACATGAAATAATTCTTCGACCGCTAAACAAAACCCAACATTATTCATCATGGGTGAAACGTAATTGAGCCGATCGGTGTAGGGAATCACCTGCGTGTAATCGCTATTTTCAGCATGTTTTTCAAAACCACGATGCAAATAACCAATTTCGGGGATGGCCTTGATGATGGTTTCGCCATCGAGCTCGCAATAAAGGCGCAGCGTGCCATGCATGGCCGGATGATTAGGGCCAATATTGAGATGCATGGGTTTGGTATTTAAATCGCCACCGGATGGTTCGCTCATGGTATTTCAACTACCTCCGGAATGGGTTGACGCCTGGTAATCGGATAATCTTTACGCAGCGGATGCCCTTCAAAACTTTCGAACAGCAAAATGCGCTTGAGGTTGGGATGCCCTAAAAATTTGATCCCCATCATATCGTAAACCTCACGTTCGGCCCAATTCGCCGATTTCCACAAATCGGTTACCGTAGGTAACATGGGTTTTTGTTCAGGAACCTCTACTTTGACTAACAAACGGTGATTTTTTTGAACCGAATATAATACATAAACCACCTCAAACCGAACGGGGCGCTTGTTGTGATAATCTACAGCTACCATATCAAGCAGCATGCTCATGTCGGTGGCTTTATCTTCTTTACAAAATTTCAGAAAATCTAAAAGGGCCGAGGCTTCTACCACAACGTAAGGAATACTATGTTGCATCCCACACGAAATAACCTTGTCTCCAAACCGATTCGTTATTTTTTCTAATTCAATCTGCATGTACCTGCGCTTTCGGCTTATCTACAGCCACCTCACCACGGGCCTGCTTTTCCAATTTTTCTTGAATTTTTATGATCGCTAATAAAATTTGCTCGGGGCGCGGTGGACAACCCGACACAAAAACATCGACCGGAATGATTTCGTCGATGCCTTGCACCACCGCATAATTGTCATAGAAACCACCGCAGGAGGCACAGGCCCCCACCGCAACCACCCATTTGGGTTCGCACATTTGGGCATAAATTTTCTTCAAAATAGGGGCCTGTTTGTAATTGATGGTCCCTAGCACTAACATCAAGTCGCTTTGCCGTGGGGAAAATCGCACCAATTCAGCGCCAAAACGTGAAATATCAAACACCGACGACACCGCACCCATGAATTCAATGGCACAGCAGGCCGTACCAAAGGGCATAGGCCACAGAGAATATTTACGCCCCCAAGCCACCACTTCTTGGAGTTTGGTGGTTAAGACATTATTTTCTGCCACGGATGTCATATTAACTCCATTCTAGGGCGCCTCGTTTCCACACATAAACTAAACCCAACGCCAGCACCCCAATAAATAGAACCATCTCACCAAAGATGAAAAGCCCCATCCCCATGGCTTGAAAATCTTTAAATAACATGGCCCAAGGAAATAAAAAAACCGCTTCAACATCAAAAAGAATAAAGAGCAAGGCCACTAAGAAAAACTTTACGGAGAACCGATCCCGAGCCCCTTCTTTGGAAGGCACACCACATTCATAAGGGCTCAAATCAGTGCGCGATCGCTTGGGCCTGCCTATTAAATAACTCAAAACGACAAAGGCACCCGAAAAGCCAACGCCCAAGACAATTAATAACAACACCGGAAAGTAAGGATGCACAGGTTCCCACATGGAGGCTTTAGTTATCAAGCCCCTATCGATTAGACAAGCCTATTCAATATGATTTAGGACACCCGCAAAATTATTTTTGATCACATTAACGGAGGCGGGTTAAAAATATTTATTCAAAGTCTTTTCGAAAAGTAGACGGGCCCTATCCTTGTTGGCAAACATTGCGCATCTATGAAAAAGCCGGTCAAGAAAAAAAATCCCCCTTGATCAAAAAGAGGTTTCTTTTTTGACCGCACGTCCTAAGTTTGTTTAAGGGCACCAGGAGAGAGTCCGCACGAAGGCAATACAAATGCTGTCATTGCGAGCCCCGTTGGCGAGCGTGGCAATCCCATCGCTTAAACAGAAGAGATTGCTTCGCCCTGCTGGGCTCGCAATGACAGATGGCGAACGGTAGGGCGAACGGTGCGCGTTTGCAAACAAGGATAGGGCCCGTCTACTTTTCGAAAAGACGTGACCCAATTTGCAAATGAAATGAAGAATAAAAAGGAAGATTCTTCGCCATCATGGGTCCCTGCCTCCGCAGGGATGACATTGTTCAGAATGACAGATTTAATGTAATTTGGATTTGATGTATTTTTCGATTTCGAGGACGTTGTCGTTGTAGAGGCCTTGAAATTTGAGCGCCAGCCCATCTTTGGGGTCATGCCGAATCACATCAGCAACCATGACAACAGGTGTTTTGCGATTAGGTAAATGAATCGCCACTTCTAAACTTTTTTTAAGCTCAGCAACTCTCGACCTAATATTTTTAATGTTAAGATAAATCCCACCACAACTGATATTGGCGCATTTGGCCTGGATCTTTCTTCCACCATAAAGCAGCGACACCTTCAAAGAAGAATCAATTCTTTTGAAGATACGCTTCTCAATATAATTGCCAAATTCTCGACTCGACATGAAAAAACCCCTTCTCTAATTTTGGGTATAGGGAGTGGTGTAACTACTGTCAATCATTTTAAATAACGCCTTGCGTCGGTTATATAAATTAACAATGCCCCCATTACCCATTGACCAACCCCCGGGATCATACGATAATATGCAGATTGGCCAGGTAAGGGGGCGGAGGTTTGCTATGTACCCCATTGATCGAAAATTAGAAACATCGATTACCAAGCTTGATTATCTGCTGGGCAAAAAGGTGGAGATCATTGCCTTTGGTATTTCTTATATGGGTGTTCTAGAAGATGTGGATTACGAACGCGGCACACTAAAAATTGCTGACCAAAACGAATCAGCAACCATCGACCTTGAGCGCATTGAATCGTTCGGAATTGTCGAAAATTAACTATGGGGACCTCCAAAAACGACCCATCTGCAGAGCCTGTCCAGAGCGTAAGCGAAGGATTGCCCGCAAAGTTGCGATCCTCACGTATTTCCATATACGCTCCGGTCGCATCTTTGCGGGCGCCTTGCATCTGGGCCCTTTTTAGAGGTCCCCTATCTTAGACCAACATTGGTGACCTGCACATTAGCCGGCCGCGTAAAATCTTGAATCCTTTTTAAAACCTTGTTTTCTTCGATTTGAGTGGATTGTAGATTAGAAACGATGCTCTTTGCAATCGAGGCTATTTCGACCCGGGTCTTCCCACCTTCCGAGGAAAAATTTAAAACTAATTTGTGATAGGCCCCCACCGTGCCTCGGTCTTGACGCTCGAAATAAGCCACATAATGAGAATCGGCAGTGGTAGGTTGCCAGCCCGTTTCTAATTGGTTAGCCGTTTCATTTTGAATGCGATAGCCATTATTTTCTAAGGCTTGTTTAGCCGCAGAGACGACTTGGGCTTGATCGGCCTCGACAAATTTTACCAAGGGTTTCATGTTTTGAACGGTATCAAACAATAATGGTTTGCTACAATGAGCCAAACCCATGACCAACACCACACTCAACAACCACCAACTTTTTCGTTTCACAACCACCTCATTTTGTTTTGCGCGCTTGATATAACAACGCCATCAACACGAAGGCTAATACAAATAAAATCCCGCTAATAAATTGGGAAGTGCTAAGTACCTGCCCAAAAAGATTTTCAAACACAAATTTTCTTTCAATGTCGCCTCGAAGTATTTCAATCAAAGATCGCACGATGGAATAAAGGATTAGATAACTTAGAAAGACCATACCGTCAAACGCTTTATAACGACGCACGACCCCAATTAAAAAAAGAAAAAGCGCAAACTCCGCGGCCGACTCCATTAATTGGGTGGGATAAAGCGGCACCCCGGTGGGAGCCAAGGTTTCTTCAATGGGATGGAAAATGACGGCATACCAAGCCTGGGGTTGAGCCGGCTTGCCAAAACAACAGCCCGCTGCAAAGCAACCCAAACGCCCAAAGGCATGGCCCACCGACAGCGCTGGGGCCATGATATCGCCCACCTTCCAAAACGAAAGGTGTTTTTTACGAAGATAGTAAACCGCGATTGGCCCTGCCACCAATAAGCCGCCATACCAAACCAAACCACCCTGCCAAATCTTAAAGACATCGATGGGATTATCGCGAAACAATTCCCAATTTTGCAAAACATAAAAGACCCGCGTGCCAATCACCCCTGAAAAAATCATGGCAAAGGCAAAATCGGTCATGGTGGCAACGGGTAACCCGCTTTTTTTAGAATCGTATCGCACCCAAAGGAGAGCCGCCAAAAAACCAATGGCCGCCATCACCCCATAGGTATGAATTTGGAAGGCCCCTAGTTTGAACAAGATAGGATGCACGCCCAGCAACTCTAGCAAAAATAACAGTAGATGTCATTGTAATGCTGCCATTATTCAATTCATTCGCAAATCGGGCCACGTCTTTTCGAGGTTAAGGAGAGGCCAATGGAGGGCCTGCGCCCGGGCGCAGGCCCTCCATTGGCCTCTTCCTAACGGCTACGCTGCAAGAGTTCTAAACCGTAGGGGAGGGTTCAGGATTAACTGGGGTTACGGTTGGCTTTTTCTTTTGGCCACGCTGATAAAACCAAAGTAAGATGAGAAAAACAACGGCCATTAAGTTAATTCCCACCCCAATGGAAAACCCAGCGCCTGGGTAAAAGAATTGGCTATTCAAATATAAGTCGAGCCCTAGCCGGGGGTGAAACCCAAAGGTAAACCAGGCAGCGCCTGCAAAATCGACGATAAAATTGATGGGAACACTCAACAATAAGCCACAGCGGTAGCCAAATTCAGCCCAATGCAGGTTCAAAGAAAGCCATGGCAATTGAAGCAAGGCCCACCAAAAACTCAACCGCAAAGACTTGGTGGCCAGCAATTTTGCGCCGGCCAACAAACCCATCCCGCTCACGAGGAGAAGAACCGTCAACAGCACAATCTGCACGGCTACACTGGCAAGCTCGGTAAGGAGGTAAAACCCAACGCCCACCCCAGCCACACTGGCAATCAATTCATAAAAACCCAAGATTTTCCCAAAAATAGAAACCGGGGTGGTTTGTTTTTTGCCCCAACGCCATAAGAAAA
The DNA here is from genome assembly GCA_016183235.1 of Deltaproteobacteria bacterium. Lineage (NCBI taxonomy): Bacteria > Pseudomonadati > Myxococcota > Myxococcia > Deltaproteobacteria bacterium. Next base: position 131,022 of record JACPFA010000026.1, on the reverse strand, counting down.
GTAAAACCAGCGCCAAAAACAGCACATAGGCCACTAATGCCCAAATCATCCACGACTGAAAACCAAGGGGTTTTTCCAAAGCTGACGTAGGGGAAATGTCGTGATTGGTTCGGGAAGGCGACACTTCGCCTGAAACATGTGAAGGAGTTAGATTATAAGCCAACGTGTAATCTAAAGATTGGTCATCGGCCCAATCTTTTTCATCGAGCTTCACACGAATATAAATATTTTTGGGGGTTGAAGACGCAGGCACCTCATAAGTAAGGGATTTGCCTTCGCCAAAACGCCCCTTGGCTAAGATTTCTCCCAAGTCCCCCACAATTTCAATGTCCACGTCATGGTAATCGCGACTCCCCTTCTTGCCTCCCAATACAATTTTTACGGCATTACCGCTTGGTATCCCAATTTTAAATAGATCCATCAGATCAGCGGGCTCGGTGACGCTGTTGACTTCATACAAACCCGGCGCAATGGGAATAGCGGTGCTCGTGTTATCCCCAGCGTCGCGGCCTGAATTAGCATCGCCTATTTCTTGGGCCGAAATGTTCACCTGCCCTTGTTTGGTCACAAGCACAAATTCATGGTCTTTATGCATATCAGCTGAAGGGCTGCCAACGACTAAATAATGAGGTGTTGAACCAGGGGCTTGGGAAGTAAAATATTCACTTTCATGTTGATGATCAACATCGTCATCGGCCAATCGTTGCAATTCTTTTTGACCATCGGCCAACACAAAGCGAAAACCCTCGGGGTAACACCATTTTTTCCCTGGCTTCTCTTCAATTTGAATACCCGCGACTTCTAAGCAGGTAGGGGTTGGGAAAACTCGGATCGCAATGGCCTCTCCCTGTTTTAAATTAAATACAAAATAATCAAACTGGTTCATGCGCTGGTGATGATCTAAGTTATAACGTTTGCCAATTTCGATTGGAACGGCGGTAGCAAAGCTATCCCCACCTCGAATCTGGTTTTTGTCTTGTTTTTTCTCGATTAAAAAAGTCTGTTGGGCAAGCTTTTGAATCTCGAGTTGCAAACCAGCGCCACTACGCACATCGCTATAAGTGCCCCCAAATTGCTCGGCTAAACTTTTAAGCTGTTGGCGCGCGATTTCTTCGACATTAAACCCAATGGTGTTGATCACCACCTTAAAACCTTGTTGCGTCAAAGACCGGGCCGCCGCTAAGGGGTCGCCCCCGCAGGTTTCTTCACCATCACTCACTAAAACAATAGTATGCAGGCTCTCTTTATTGCCGGCAAAATCGCCGGCGGCTTGTTCGAGCGAATAGGCAATGGGGGTCCAGCCTTTGGGTTGAAGCATTTGCGCCATGCTCGCTATGGTGGGGCCATTCCCTTTGCCAATGGGAACCAGCAATTCGGTGTCTTTACAACTGGCATCGCGGTTACTTTTGTCAACCCGATGGGCATAAACCCGCAAACCGACTTCTGCTTGAGGAGGCACGACCGCCATGGCTTGGCTGATGGCTTGCTTGGCCAAATCTATCATGCGTTGGCCCTCGAGCAGGCTATTCATGCTGCCCGACACATCGAGAACAATCAGCATGTCTTGTTTAGGCTGACCAACGGTGGTTTGTGCAAAGGCAGACGGGGTAAGGATTAAACTAAACAGAAGAATTAAAAAAAACGAGGGCTTTTTCTTCATAAGCAAGTTTACCTTTAATTACCTAGTGGGAATGTCGAAAAATGCACTACTGGATCCCCGCTTTCGCGAGGATGACAGAAAACATACTACCAAAAAGTTGAACCACTACATTACTCAAATTCAGGCATTTTGCGAAGTTGTTTTTTTGCCCCCTGGTGTTTTTTAGCCGCTAACATTTTTTCTTTAGCCCGTTTACTGCGTTTGCGTTTTTGCCGACGGATTTTTTCAAAGGCTTGTTGCTTGGCGCTTTTTTCTCCAAGTATTTTTTCGGCTAACTTATCTATCAAACTTTTTCGGGCGTAATAGCGATTGAGGGCTTGGCTGCGGGTTTGTTGACAACGCACTTGGAGCCCCGAAGGGGCGTGCGTTAACAAAACCGTTACCGAACTTTTATTGATCTTTTGCCCGCCCGGGCCTGAACCTTTGGTAAATTCTTCGACTAAATCTTCTTCTCTAATTTTTAAATTGGCCATGGCCTGCAATAGGGCTTGTTGCTTGGCAAACGAGACTGGAAACATTTAGGTTAACTCCAACACCACCGGACAATGGTCTGACCCCATCACATGAGGTTGATGATAAACCCTTTGCACCCGAGGGCATAATTCTGGCGTTACAAAAAAATAATCGATGCGCCACCCCACGTTGTTGGCCCGGGCATTGGCACGGTAAGACCACCAAGTATAATGATGGGGGCTGGGTTCGCGTTCTCGAAAAATATCGACAAACCCGCTTTGTAAAAACTGCGTTAACCAAGCTCGCTCTGCGGGGGTAAAGCCTGTGTTGCCTTCATTTTCTTTCGGGCGGGCAATATCGATGGGTTGATGAGCAGTATTGATATCGCCACATATAATCATCGGTTTTTGTTTTTGTTGTTTTAAAGTTAACGCAAAATTTTTCGCCGCTTCGCTATAGCGCAATTTGTAGGGGATGCGACTCAAATCATCTTTCCCATTAGGGAAATACCCAGTGAGCAAAATAAAATCGGCAAACTCGGCGGTAAGCGTTCGCCCTTCACAATCAAACTCTGGAATCCCTAAGCCAGTAATCACTTGGAGGGGGGATTCTTTTACAAAAAAGGCCACCCCGCTATAGCCTTTTTTTTCTGCCGATGCCCAATGGGTTGCGGTGTAGCCCACAGGTTTAAGTAAGTCTTGGTCTAGCTGGGAAGGGCAGGCCTTGGTTTCTTGTAAACACAAAACATCGGGGGCTTCTTGGATGAGCCAATCCAAAAAACCCTTGCGGGCCGCGGCCCGAATTCCATTAACGTTCCACGTGATAAGTTTCATACAACGTTCGCAAGTGTTGATCGCCTGTGCGTTTGGTTGAGCAAATACAACAAAGGAAATTGTTTGAGTAAATTGGGATAATATAAATAAGCCACAAGCAAGCCCCAGCCAAAACCACCCACATGCACCCACCAGGCCAGTGCATTGGGTTGAAAAAATAACCCTAAGACATTAAACAAAATCCAGATGCCAAAATACCAAAACGAAGAAAGTTTGAATTGAAAAATGAGTAACATAAACGTTAATCGAGCGCGTCGAAACCAAAAGGCATAGGCGGCCATGAGCCCTGCCACCGAACCACTGGCCCCTGCAATCATCACCAGTTCTTCTTTTTGCACCAAAGACTGAGTAACCCCACCCATGATCCCCACAAAAAGATAAAAGGCCAAAAAACCTATTCGACTCATGGCATCTTCAATATTATCCCCTAAAATATACACAAAATATAGATTGCCCGCCATGTGCACAAACCCATAGTGAATAAATTGATAAGTCAAAAGATTCAAAAACCATTTTGACTGCCCCCACTGGTTGGTTACCATGGCAAGGTGACGCTCAAGCATTTCTGTGCCCCAAATAAATTGGGCAAGGTAGACGAAAATATTTAACGCAATCAGGGTGAACGTAACATAAGGGATTTTGCGGGGGCGAATATTGAATTCTACTGGCAACGCTAAAAAAAATTGGAAAAGCCAATGGCCCCAATGGGTCTTTTGATCAATGGCGGATTCGCAAGGCTGTACGTGATGCGCCACCTTGGCATGCTCAAGCTCGCCTTCGTCGAGCCAAAGACCAAAGCACTTGGGGCACACCTCGATTTTTAAGGGGTTGCCCTGTAAATAAGCATATTCTTCAAGATAAGGAATTTTGCAATTAGGGCAAGGCAACTCGGTAACGCGCGTTAATTTGCCCAAATGTTCGACGATTTGATAGTCGGCCGGGAAGTTAGGGTCTTGGGCAAGAATTATCTTTTCTAACTCTCGCTGGTCAAACCACAAGCCCCCACAATGCACACAAAAATCAATCTCGATCCCTTGGTGCCAAGTCAAATCCATCCCTCGTCGCCGACAACGGGGACATTTTTTAGGAAGCCTCATAAATGAACAAACTTTTCCTCAAATCGACGTTCGAGTTCTTTTAAGGCAAGTTCTACCGCCAATAGCCTCGCTGTATATTCTGCATACTTCTCATCAGACTCAGATAGTCGATGTTTGAGGCTTGCAATTTCTTCACGAATATCAGCAAAGATTTCCATCACGGCAGCTTGATACGCCTCTATCTTTTTCTCTAAATCGGAAAACTTGCCTTCGAATTTCGCATCCATTTGTTCGAAACGCTTATCGATGTCGGCGAAGCGCTTGTCGATGTCTTCGAAACGCTTGTCAATGTCAGCAAAACGTTTGTCAATATCGTCAAAACGACGATCGACCGATTCAAAACGTTTGTCAATACCTTCAAAACGCTTGTCCACGGCATTAAACCGCTTATCCATATCCTTGCGGATATTGGTACACACGGTCAGTAATGCCGTGTATCGATTTTCGCTGCGTTTATCGACCTCATTGAATTTTTGATCGACCTTTTTATTAAGCTGGCCAAACCATCTTTCAATGAACTTCATTTGTTGCTTTTCCATTGAGCAACCCTAAATAAAATAAAACTTATTTGCAAGTTCTACCACAAAATCGGCGTAATGCCTCAGTTTTAAATTTCTTCACACGTTAAATCGAAAAAACATAATGTCCCCATCTTTCACTACATACTCTTTGCCTTCAATGCGGTAGAGCCCCGCCTCTTTAACCTTGGCTTCGGTTCCACACTTAATCAAATCATTAAAATGATACACCTCGGCCTTAATAAAGCCCTTTTCAAAATCGTTGTGGATTTTGCCAGCGGCCTGCGGCGCCTTCATGCCTTGGGTGATGGTCCAGGCGCGCACTTCTTGTGGGCCTGCGGTAAAAAAGGTGGCGAGGTTGAGGAGCCGGTAGCCAGCTTGGGCGAGCCGGCCTAATCCCGAATGCGTCAAACCCAATTCTTTCAAAAATTCTTGCTGGTCGGCTGGAGCTAATGACGCAATTTCTGCCTCCATCTTGCCTGACAAAATCACGTAGGGGGCCTGCTCTTTTTGGGCAAGAGCTTCCACTTGTTTGACATGGGGCCCAGGGTTTTTAATATCTGCTTCGCTGGTGTTCGCCACCATCATGATAGGCTTGATCGTGATGAGATATAAGTCGTGCAATTGTAATTTTTCTTCTTCGGTAAGTGAACTTTTTCGCAAAGGGATGCCTTGATCCAGGGTTGCCTTCGCCTTGCTAAGGGCTTCTAGTTCTAGCTTTGCTGCCTTATCGCCCATTTTGGCAATTTTTTCTACCCTGAGGATGCGTTTATCGACGCTCTCTAAGTCTTTAAGCATCAATTCGGTTTCTACCACTGCAAAATCACGGATGGGATCCACTTCGCCTTCTACATGCACCACATCGCTATCTTCAAAACAACGCAAGATGTGCACAATCGCATCACAATTTTTAATATTTCCCAAAAATTGGTTGCCGAGGCCCTCCCCTTTTGACGCACCTTTGACCAGCCCTGCAATGTCAACAAATTCTACGGTGGTGGGGGTTAGTTTGTCGGGTTGAAAAATGTCGGCTAGCTTTTGCAAACGCTCATCGGGCACGGGCACCACCCCCACATTGGGATCAATGGTGCAAAAAGGATAATTGGCGGCCTGGGCGTTGGCCTGGGTAAGCGCGTTAAAAATGGTCGACTTCCCCACATTGGGGAGCCCAACAATGCCGCAATTAAATCCCACGTTGCTTCTCCTTATTTATTTCTAGCCACGACATAGTCGGTGAGGGCCATGAGCATTTGTTTAGGTTTGGAATCGGGAAAGATGGCCAATTGCGCCTTGGCAAGCTCGGCCCTGGTTTGCGCCAATTGCAGGGTTTCTTGCAAGGCCCCATACTTGTTTAAAATCTCCAACACTTTGGCAAAGTGGCCGTCACGGTTGCTCATGAGGCCAGCCTTGATGACCTTGCGCTCTCTGTCGTCGCACTGTTTTAAGGCCAGCAAAATAGGCAAGGTAAGCTTGCCTTCTTTAAGATCAACCCCATTGGCTTTGCCAAACTTCGATTCTTCACTATTATAATCGAGCGCGTCATCGGCCACTTGAAAACTGATCCCCAGGTTAAGCCCAAATTGCCGCAGGGCCTCTTGTTCTTTACGGCTCGCCCGCCCAATAATTGCCCCCACTTCGGTGGCGCAAGACATGAGAATGGCGGTTTTGAATTCAATGATTTTAAAGTATTCTTCTTGCGTCAAACTCAAGTCGCGCGATTTCAAAACTTCTAAAATTTCGCCTTCGGTGGTATAAGTGGTGGCATGGGTAATGGCCGCCAGCACTTGAATATCGCCATCTTGGGCAATCAAAGAAGAAGCCCGGCAATATAAAAAATCGCCCACCAACACCGAGCTTTTATTGTCCCAAATTGCATTACAAGAAGAGCGCCCCCGCCTGAGTTGGGCATGGTCAATGACATCATCGTGCAATAAGGTTGCAGTGTGAATGTATTCTAAAACCGTACCAAAGGTAGCGGTGCGTAACCCCTGATAGCCACAAAGGTCAGCGGCCAAAACTACCAACAAAGGCCGCAAGCGCTTGCCGCCGCTCATCACCAAATGCTCCGCCACCTGGGTGACCATGGGCACATCGGAAAAAAGATTTTCTTTGATGGCCCGCTCACAAGCCTCCATGGCCGGGGCATAGGCACTCAAGACCTTATCGAAATCGTAGGTGTCTAGATTTTCTTTAACGAGACGCAAGACCATGGTGCCTCGTTACCGATCGGATGCTTGCTTGTCAAGCATGCAAGGTTGGGTCATAATTAAGAGGATGATAACCCAGACCATTCGCCCGGTGTTTTTAAAAGGCGGCCCTCATGGGATTTTGCTCTTGCATGGCTTTACCAGCACCCCCCAATGCATGGAGGCGTTTGCGGCTCGATTTCACAAGGCCAAATTTACGGTCAGCGCGCCTATCATCGATGGCCACGCCACCCATCATCTTCATTTAGAAAAAACCCGGTGGGAAGATTGGTACCAAAGCAGCGAGGCAGAACTCAAACGGTTGGCCCGTTATTGCGAAAGGGTTTTTGTGGCAGGGCTTTCCATGGGGGGCTTGTTAAGCTTGCACTTGGCCCAAAACCATCCCCAAACGGTTCGAGCCATTGCCCTTATGGCGACCCCGCTTTATTTAGATGGGTTTTTGGTGAGGCATGTCTTTCCTTTCGTGTGGAAAACACCCTTACGTTGGCTTTATAGGTACCAGACTAAGTACAATGCCGGCATTAACGAGCCTTTGGCAAAGCGTCGCTACCAAACCTATCCCAAAATCCCAGTGCGTAGTGTGGCTGAATTGTTGGAATTGCAAATGGTGGTGCGAGGGGAGTTGCGCTACATCCACCAGCCCGCTTTTATCGCCCATTCTAAACTCGATAAAACCGTTCCTTTCGGCAATTTGGATTATATTCGAGCGGCCCTTGGTTCGCCTGAAGTCGAAACCCTTACTTTATCCAAAAGCAATCACATCCTCACGGTCGACTACGAACACGAAAAACTCTTTCACCACTTGTTAAAATTCTTCAACCACCAAAAAAAACGCAAAACTTTTTAATTGACCCTCCTACCATTAGTCGTTAGTCGTTCGTCGACTGCCATTCGACAAAAGGAGTTTTCCATGAAAGATCTTATTCTCGCCATCGACCAAGGCACCACCGGAACCACGGTTTTACTCATCGACAAAGATTTAAATTTAGTTGGCAAAAAAAATAACGAATTCCCCCAGCACTTCCCCCAAGAAGGTTGGGTCGAGCATAATTTAGAAGAAATTTGGGCGTGCACCACCCGCACCATTCAAGACGTTTTGACGCAAACTGGGGTTGATGCGGGGCGCATCGCCGGCATCGGCATCACCAACCAACGTGAAACCACCGGCATTTGGGAACGCAGCACTGGTAAACCCATCCACAACGCTATTGTATGGCAATGCCGCCGTACCGCCGATATTTGCAACAAACTCAAAAAGGCGGGGCATGAGGCTAAGTTCAAAAAAAAGACCGGGTTGGTGCTCGACGCTTATTTTTCAGGGACCAAAATTAAATGGCTGCTCGACAATGTCCCTCATGCCAAAGCCAGGGCCAAGACCGGAGAGTTGGCCTTTGGCACCATCGATACCTTTTTGATTTATAAACTCACGGGGCATCAAACCCATGTCACCGATGTCAGTAATGCCTCGCGCACCTTATTGATGAATCTTGCAACCCTGGCCTGGGATGCAGAGCTTATGAAAATTTTAGGGGTGCCGGCTGCCCTGCTGCCAGAAATCCGCTCGAGCAGCGAAGTTTACGGCCACACCCAAGGCGTTCCCGGCCTCCCTGATGGCGTTCCCATTGCCGGCATCGCGGGCGATCAACAAGCCGCGCTTTTTGGGCAGGCCTGTTTTGAAGTCGGCAGCGCTAAATGCACCTATGGAACCGGGTCATTCATTTTACTCAACACCGGCACTAAAATTGTGCCTTCTAAAAATAAATTGCTCACCACGGTGGCCTGGAAGATCGGCAACAAGGTCAATTATGCCTTAGAAGGCAGCGCCTTTATCGCGGGTGCTGCGGTGCAATGGTTACGGGACGGGTTAAAAATGATTAATTCAGCCTCCGAAATCGAAGCCCTAGCAGCGAGTGTGCCAGATTCAGGCGGTGTTACGGTTGTGCCCGCCTTTGTAGGTTTGGGCGCACCGCATTGGCGGCCCGAGGCCCGCGGCACTATCACCGGCATTACCCGCGCCACCACTCGCGCCCACGTTGCCAGGGCAACCCTCGAAGGCATTGCCTTTTTTCAATATGACATCCTGCAAGCCATGACCAAAGATTTGGGCAAAAAACTTAAAAACCTCAAAGTCGATGGTGGGGCCGTGGCCAATAATTTACTCATGCAATTCCAAGCCGATATTTTAGGCGTCAAACTCTTCCGCCCGCAAATGATCGAAACCACAGGGCTAGGCGCCGCCTTCTTGGCCGGCCTGGCCGTGGGTCTATGGAAAGATCAAAGCGAAATCACTCAATCATGGAAAGTCGATCGCATCTTCGATCCCAAAATGAATAAGCGCGAAGCCAATCAACACGTCACCCGTTGGCAAGCCGCGGTGAAGCGGAGTTATTGACTTTGCTCGCTATCTTGTAAAAATTGTTTTAGTAAATGACCGGCATGTTGAATCCTGAAATGGGTCGTAAACAATCCTTCTATATCACTTCCAAAAACCTCCGGGGATACCTCCTCCAAGCCTGCCGCCTTATATCGCATCTTGTTAAGAGGATTTCCCACATTCCAATAAGTCACGGTAACCCCTTTGCCTTCACTGGCCGCCTTATAGAGAAGTGCGCCTAAAAGATTTGCATCCATCGCATCCCTTAGCCCTTGGCCACGGGAGGCTTGGTGAACATAAACGTCAAAATAAGTAAGCGCATAGTCGGCGGGGGTCGAGCGAACTTCAAAGGAACGATACCCTAAGGGGATTAGCCCCCCTCGTAACATGGAACTTGGGCGTCGGGGGATAACCATTCCTTGACCACCGCTTGGATTATGGTCCAACCACGTTAATAAGGCGAAAAAAGTTGGGGTTGGGTCCTGGGGATCGAAGTAAAAAGGATAATAACTTGCCCCCATATAAGACAGTTTTCTATCTAAATCTTGATGCTCGCTCTGCCTACAGTAAGAGGGTCTTCGGGGCAAACCTGTAGGCTCAATATTAAAGGGGGGGAGCGTTTTTACATATCTTAAGACTTTATCTGCTCTTTTGTACGGATCAAGTTGCACCTTTAGTGGGTGGCTATCGTGGGTAACTCGAAAACTTGGAATCACTGGGGCAGATATAAACCTGCCATCGTTGGTTAAACTCATTCCCCCATAAGAAGGAGAAAAAGATTCTGCCAGAGCCTCCGTTTCATCTACAATGGGGAATTCTTCCATCCTGGCTTCCATGTACCATTGTCTTAAATCAAAATTTCTTACTTGGTGGTGAATGACCTCTAGAGGCTTCTCAAAACGCGCAGCTTCATACAGGGTAGCCCCCACCAAATAACTCGAAATAAGGCGATAAATCCCTCTTCCACGAACAGTGGGGTCAATAAATGCATCCATAAACGCTAGTTGATAAACGTTACTTCCTGTAACGATACTAAATTTGAGATATCCTATGGGCCAGTTCTGTTCGTAAATACCAAGGGTGTTATTAAACAAATCTCCTTTCTCCCGAATCGCCTCTCCTATAGATCGAAAAAATTCATTGGGATTTTTAATGTCTATTTTGAAATGGGGTATACTCCCAGTTAAATCACTATCACTTAGAGGAACAGCTGCCTCAGCCCCTTGCCCTCCCTCGACAGGAGATCTTTTCGAAACCCCGCGCCTTACATTAAAAGGCGGAAGTGTGTTTACATAATCCAACGTTTGATGAATTTGTCGATCAGAAATCGGCATGTTTCTAACCGACCCTGGAACCCCTGTAGAATAGGATCGAAAACCACCTTTATCTGCTTCAGGAAGCTTTACACTTAAACTGGCACGAGATCCTTCGGAATTAGCCCCAGCAAGTAGTGGCTTCATTCCAGCCGATGGGAAATTGGGCCATTGAAATGATTTTAAAAGTTTTGGATATTTTGTCAGGTCAAGTTTTGCAGCCAAAAAACGACCTTGGTTGTGTAACTTTGTCGCGGCTCTCCCGTAGGCTGGAATAAATTCATGCACACCCCGCATCCCCACCATAAATTGCGCTTGCGTCGTCGTCGCTTGGTAAACATCTTGTCCTACCGCCACCATTCCCACCGTGCCTCCCACAAAGGCACTCGTCACCCGGCTGAACGTCATGGCCCCGGCTAGCCTTGGCACCTCATACCTTCCCCATTGATGAAGCGCCTTGGGCACAACACCCAATCCCTCCATCCCCAACCTTAATCCCAACCACCCTATCCCAGTGTGAAAAAACTCTTCCCCTACATTAACCGGTTGTCCCGCCTTTACCTTATGCGCCACCCCTATCCCGGTGATACCCATTACTTCGGTCGTAACCCCCGCACCTTTAGCCAATATTGTCGCCGGTCTGCCTCGATTCCACCAACTCTCAACTCGCCTTCCCATCCATCCCATCACCCCATTGCGGGTCACTTGCCCCAACAACCCTACCCCGGCTAATAAGGCCACATGCTCGAAGTCTAGATTCTGCATCACCTGCGTGGCCCCGCCCATCACTCGCTCCACACTGCTACACCCGTGTTTGCTCTCAGCGCCTCCTTTACATAATTCACTGGCTGCTAATGCACCTTCATATCCCCCTTGTTCTTCGACCCATTGTAATAACGATGCACCAACGCCCTTTTGCTGCTCATTGCCAAAGCGCAACAGCTCAGCACCTCGCAACCGCAAGGCCTGCGCTAATTGTGGATCTTGTGAATGATTTATAGGACTTACCATGCATCTCCCTAGGATTGAACAATAGCTCTAAATCGCCTCAAAGATGCCTTTGTTGCTCGCAATAATTTTATAGATCTTTTTTCTGCTAACCGATATTATTTGAGTTCTGGATTTGAGTGTTTTTTATGTTAAAAACAATTAAGATTACTAAAAAAGGGCCCCTGAAGATTTGGGAACATAAAACCCATTCCCAGCGCGCAGCAAAAAAATTTGATATTGAGTTTTGGAAGCAGGCCGGCCCTCAAGCTCGGTTTGAGGCAGCATGGGGGATGATTGGGGATTTTTTTAAAATAAGAGGAAAAAATGCACCTAAGCTCCGACTACGAAGATCTGTTCAAAACATTGAATGGCTTCAAGATTAAATATCTTATCGTAGGAGCTTATGCAGTTATTTATTATACAGAGCCCCGCTATACGAAAGATATCGATGTATGGGTTTTCCCAGATTTAAATGATCATCAAAAAGTCTATGCTGCATTAAAAAAATTTGGGGCCCCTTTATCGGGTATCAATCCGCAAGATTTTCAAAATAAAAAACTAATTTATCAAATTGGCGTTGCACCTGTTCGGGTTGATATAAAAATGGATATTGAAGGCGTCGACTTTAAGATGGCCTGGAAGAACAGAAAAAAGATCTTGTTCGGAAAAACTCCTGTTTACCTCATGGGTATAAAAGATCTTATCAAAGCGAAAAAGAAAATGGGTAGGCCACAGGATCTCCTTGATATCCAAAAACTCCTTGAACATAGCCGCAAGCAATAATGAAACCGTCGTTTCGCTTAATAACCATTGTTTGTTCATTATCCCTAAGTTTGGGGTGTGGCCTAAATATCGCCCCTGAGCCAGAAGACCCCACCACCTTACCCGCTGCTGAACCCCTGCAATTCACCTATGACACTTACATGCCGCTGGCCCTGGGTGGGGTATTGCCGGGCTGGGACCAAATTCAAATCGATGGCCTTCAACCCGCCGACCTTGTCGACATCCTCATTGAACCAGCCACGCTCGCCTCCAGCCTAGCCATTGTCGATGATGGCTCGGCCATCACTTATCAAATCACCCCTCATCAAGCCGGCATTGGCAAAATCAATTACCGCATCAACGGGGTGCTGCAAAACGAAACTGTCAAACTGGTCATCCCCCCTCAGGCCATGATTCAAGTGGTCATGGGCGAGGCCCGCAGCATCATCCCACAAGAAGTCACCACCGACACGGAGGGTCGCGTTGCAAAAGACAGCCAATCCCCCACCGCCCAAGCCCTGCTAAGCGTGGTTCGCAATCGCATTGCCATTATGGAGGCAGAACAGGCCCCTTATTTATTCGTGGTCAGCACCGCTGCCTTTGCCCAAGCTAATTTAGCCGAGCGTTACACCTTGGTCATTACCGCCAACAACGGAACCACCTATCAATTTTCGCCGGTTAATCCCAACGACCCCAGTTACCCGGCCTATGCCCAGGCCGCTGACCGCGCTCAATTAACCTTCACTAGCCGCATGCTCACCTACGATCAAACCGTCTTAACCGCCGCCCAAATTTTTGATGATAGCCTAACCGATAACACCGACGGCGCCTTTGGCTATTACAGCCCCACGGCCACCCAATACCAAAACCTCCTCTCCGGCCTCAATTCCACCACCCTGCCCACAGGTATCGGCACCTCCGACAGCCAGTTTCCGGCCCTGGCCCCCATTCAAATCTTGCTTTTAAGCGACATTTCCCCCCAAAGTTTTGACGAGACCCTCCCTTCTTTTGTCCTAATTGGTGCCAGGTCTTTTCAAGACAATGCCGTTATTCAGCGCTAATCGCTAGAAACTATTTGACTTTTTTTGCTAGCCCCCGTATGAGTCAAATATGTTCGAATTCAGGGATAAAAAGCTGGGGCCCCTGAAGTTTATCAGCGTGAGTGAAGCGCGTGCCCGTTTTGCCGATTGCCTCAAAGAAGGCGATTGCAATATCGTTGTTACTCGCCACGGCGTGCCCTACAAAGTTTTTGTCAGTTACGAAGATTACCTTACCCTAAAAAACTCCACGCAAGTCGCCAACGAAGAAAATAAGGTTTCCCTTGGCAAAACCCTCGAGGCCGCTCAAACGGCTTCTCAAGAAGCTTCCACCTCCGATAGCCCATTATCCGGCCAATGGTCCCCCGTCGCCGGCTCGGTCAGTTCCACCCCCAACAAAACCAATTCCTAAAAAATTATTTTTAGAGGACCCCTTTATTATTTGAGCAAAGTCTTGCCGAAGCGGGCTAAGGGCTACCTTAAGTGTGTTTTCCGAAACCCTTTGCGCGAGAGCGACGAGTCATGAGCATCAAAAAAATGTATGGTTTGTAGAAGTTAGGGTATGACCAGAGGGAATACACTAACTTCTAAACAAACCAACATTTTTTTGATGCGAATACGAGGAGCGGAGCGCGGGTTGAGGAAACACACTTAAGGTAGCCCTTAGCCCGCTTCGGCAAGACGTGACCAGGTTATTTTTGCCCCAATTGGTATTTCTGCACCGCCGCCAGATGTTCATCATAAGTCTTAGAAAAATAATGCGTCCCATCCCCCTTTGACACAAAAAAAAGATATTCATGCTGCGCCGGATACAACGCCGCTTTAATGCTAGCCAGTCCTGGGTTGGCAATGGGCCCAGGGGGCAAACCCGGGTGAATATAAGTGTTGTAAGGGTGAGGGTCTAACAAATGCGCCCGCGTTAAATTACCATCGAAATTCTGAATGCCATAAATCACGGTGGGGTCAGTTTCTAACCGCATCCCTTTTTTGAGCCGATTATGAAAAACCCCGCCAATCAGCGGCCGTTCTGCCGCCGCTCCGGTTTCTTTTTCAATAATCGAAGCCAAGGTCATCACTTGGGGAATGCTCATACCTAGGGCTTGGCTTTGGGCCCGCAAGCTTTGATCAAACTCGTGGTTAAATTCTTCGAGCATCTGTTCTAACAATTGCCGCGCCGTCGTGTGCCCATCGTATTGATAAGTCGATGGGAACAAATACCCTTCTAGATTAGCCGCCTCGAACCCAAGTTTTGCTTTAAGCTGTTCGTCGATAAAAAGTTTGTCCCACTGCTCACTGCCCAATAAACCGGCCTTTTTTACCCGCTCGCCTATTTCTCTGAAAGTCAGGCCCTCTGGGATGGCCAAGGGAAAATGACGCGTTTGCCCCATTTCCATTTGCGTCAAAATATCTTTAATTCGCGTCATGGGCGGGATTTCATATTCACCAAAATGTAAGGTTTTGGGTTTGGCAAACTTGGCCCACAGCTTAAAGGCAAGCTCAGAGCGAATAAACCCTTGGCTTTCTAATTGAGCTGCAATTTGCGAAACCCCCATGCCCTTTTCAACATAGAAAATCCCCCCTCGCCCAAAAGGCGCCCACAAAAAATAATAAAAATCCCACAGACTAATGCCTAAAATCAAAATGAGGCTAATCCAAACCCACTTTTTCACAAAAGTCTCCCTGGTTATTTTTTTAACCCATGCAATAAATAATCTTCTAAAATCAATTTAGCCGCCATAGAATCCACGGCGCCCTTTTGTTTTTTAACATGCCCTACGGCCGCTTTAGCTGCAAAGGTCGAAAGCCGCTCATCCCACAACACCAACTCCACCTGCAAACCCTTTTGCTGCAAAAATTCCCGCAATTGCTCAAAAAATTGCGCCACCTTCATAGCCGTGGGCCCCACGCTCCCATCCATATTGATAGGCTGCCCCATCACCACACACGCAATATGCTCTTCTTGAATTTTCTCCGCCAAAAATAAAAGATCTTGCGCCAAGGCCCGGCGCTGATAAGTAACCACCGGCACACAAACCCCCTGCACCCCCAACGCCACCCCAATCCGCTTATCACTAACATCTAAAGCCAAGTATTTTTTCATAAAAAATTAATTATAGGTCAAAAATTATTTTAAGAGAAGCTCACGGCCCTTGTTTGAAAACATTGCCAGGAGCAAGCACCCTTCGCAAAGCCTCAGGGCAGGCTCCGGAGGGTTATTGTAATGCTGTCATTGCGAGCCCAACGGGCGTGGCAATCCCATCGCTTAAACAGAAGAGATTGCTTCTCCCTGCTGGGCTCGCAATGACAGATGGCGAACAGTAGAGCGAACGGTGCGCGTTTGAAAACAAGGGCCGTGAGCTTCTCTTAAAATAATTTTTGATATCTACATAACTGAAATGCTAATTACGCTGCATGTCTCAAGAACTCAAGCGCCTTCACCTCATTGTTTCCGGCCGAGTACAAGGGGTAGCCTTTCGGGCTTACACCCAAGGCGAGGCCCGCAGCTTAAAGCTAACCGGTTGGGTGCGCAACCTCCCCACCGGCCAAGTCGAAATTTTAGCTGAAGGGCCCCTGCAAGGCCTAGAAAAATTTTTACAGTGGGCAAGCCATGGCCCACCTTCAGCCCAAGTTCGCCACGTAGAAACGACATGGGGCCCATCCTTGGGTGAGTTTAGTGAATTCTCCATAACTTACTAAAGTAATGCCTCAGTTTTGCAGGGAGAGCACTTGGGTTGTTTCGTCAGCCGTGCTTTCCGCGGCGACCCTCATGGGGCTAGCCGGCACGGAATCCTTCCGCGTTCCCCCGCCAGAGGCGGGGGCCTCGGCTTTCCATGCCGGCTAGCCCGCATGGGGGCCCCGCCGCTCCAAGCAATGGCTTCCTCAACAACCCAAGTGCTCTCCCTGCAAAACTGAGGCATTACCTTACTAAACCCTTCCCCTTTACCTAGCCGTTCTGGTAAAAGAGGATATGATTTTTTACTTAACCCTATTATTTTTTTACCTAACGTTAGTTTTACCCAGCTATGCCGGCCCTAGCTTGCTTCCCGGCTCCATTGTTAACAAAGGTGGCAACTACTTGTTTATCCTTGAAGAAGGCCGCCAAGCCGAATGGTCGCCTGCTGGCACCGTAACCGTCAAAGACGCCAAAGGCAAAACCATCGTTGCGGTTAACCTCAAAGAAAAAGCCAAAAAAGTTTCTGGCTCTCAAGCCTTAGGCCTAGGGGTAGAAGAAACCGACCTAGGCGGTAACCTGCCAACCAACAAGATTTACCTGCAAAACAAACGCGTGATCAAAGGGCGAGCCCTCAGCGAAAAAATTGCCGGCGCCCCCATCCATGTTGAAAATTCCGATGTCAAAACCGTCGAAACCGGTTCTGCCCAAGGGATTAATTTCAAAAAAACCCTCTACAACAACGGGGCCTTCGCCTATCGAATGGAATGGCCGGGCGAAATCGAAGAGGCCTATTTTGACCTAAGGGGAAACTTGCGCTGGAACCGCAAACAAACCCACGTGGGCCCCATCACTTACACCCGCACCCAATGGGCCGACGGCAGTTACACCCGCCAATTCAGTGATAATAATGGGTCCATGACCTACGCCGCTGACACGATCGAAGGTTACACCCGTTTTGGCTTTAACAACGCAAACCAAGATTCATTGGTTGAAATCACCTGCAGCCCCACCTGCGAAAAGGCCGAATACCGCCCCGAAGAGGAAAAGCCCGACCCCGAAATAATTGAACAAGATTTATAATAGATAAGCGTTTTGCGGGCAGAGGTACCCTTGTTGGCAAACATTACCAGGAGCAAGCCCGCACGAAGGCTATTGTAATGCTGTCATTGCGAGCGGTGTCATCCCCGCGAAGGCGGGGACCCATGATAGCGAGCGTGGCAATCCCATCGCTTAGGCAGAAGAGATTGCTTCACCCTGCTGGGTTCGCAATGACAGATGACGAACAGTAGGGCAAACGGTGCGCGTTTGCAAATGAGGCTGGCTGCTCTCGCAAAACGCCTACCTTGTTTAAGCAACTTTTAAGGATTTGAGGAATTTCTGAAACGGCCGGGTGTAAATATCAAATTGATCGGCCGGAAAACTAGCGGTGATATTGATCGCAATATTATTGTGAATCAACGACACCTGAATTTGTTGTACCTTTTGCCCCGGCTTGATGTTCTTTAAGGCATCAGCATTGGGGCCCATAATTTTTTTCATCGCCGCCAAATCCCAACGACAAACCATTTGCATCCCCGACACCCCCGCCAACACCACCGCACGTTCATCAATAATTTCAAAACTTTGAATACCCCGTGCCTGCACCGCATCCTTGATTTTTTTAAAATAGGTTTGAATATCCATGGGTTCCAGCAGGCGTTCTTTGGTGATGATGATATTCGGGCGAACGCTTTCATCAGGATTAGGAATGGTTAACGTCACCATCCCCTGGTCTTGCCAATTTTCAGGAAATTCAAATTCTAAGCCATTCATTGAAAACTGTCCCATGGTTACTCCTATCTTACTTAAAGTAATTTTTATAATTATACCCGACCCCAGAAAGAGGGCAACTAATTTAAATATCGAGGTTACGCACGCTCAAGGCGTTACTTTCAATAAATTCCCGCCGGGGTTCTACCTCATCTCCCATTAAAATGGTAAAAATTTCATCGGCTTCAACGGCGTCGTCCACCCGCACTTGCAATAAGGTTCGGCTTTGGGGGTTGAGAGTCGTTTCCCAAAGTTGGTTAGGGTTCATCTCGCCCAAACCTTTGTAGCGCTGTACCTCTTGCCCTTCACGCCCTTCGGCTAAAACCAAGCGTTTAACCTCTCGCAAATTTTGTGCCGGAACCTCTTGGTCTTTTTTAATCAAGGTCAAGCTATCAACATAGCTATCAAACCCACTAGCCTCGATTTTTTCTTTAAATTTTTGCAATTCGATAAACTCAGGATTTTGCAAAAACGGAATCGAAATTTCGGTGGTACGACCCGAACCGTTGTATAAAGTTTTATAAATCATGCTCTTCGTATTGTGTTCTTCGTCTTCGACGGCTTCAAAATTAAAATCATGAAGTTCCGGATAGGCCTTGGCTAGAAAAGCCGCTATTTGATCGGCCACCTTATCCATGGCTTTGGCAGATTCCAAACATTTTTCGTCTAAATGGGCAGCCCAAACGCAGGCATCGACAATCCTGGGGTCCATCCTATCTTTAAACCAAAGCAGCATGTTGTCGTATTTAATCAGGGTTCGCACCAAATCCCCCAAGGCCTTTTCGGTCACGGCCTTGTTTTTAAATTTTAACTTTACTGAACTAATACCATTTTCCACCAGATAATTTTCTAACTCCGTTTCATCTTTCAAATAACGCTCGTTCTTGCCCTTTTTGATTTTATAAAGCGGGGGTTGGGCAATATACAAATAACCATGTTCGATGATTTTAGGCATTTGCCGATAGAAAAAAGTCAGCAACAGGGTACGAATATGCGCCCCGTCAACGTCGGCATCGGTCATGATAATGATGCGATGGTAACGCAGTTTTTCCAGATTAAAATCTTTTTCGCCAATCCCAGTACCCATGGCCGTGATCATGGTGCGAATTTCTTCGCTGGTGAGCATTTTGTCAAACCGAGCCTTTTCGACGTTAAGAATCTTTCCCTTCAAAGGCAAAATGGCTTGAAAGGCCCGATTGCGCCCTTGTTTTGCTGAACCACCGGCCGAGTCACCTTCAACAATGTAAATCTCAGAACGAGCGGGGTCGCGCTCTTGGCAATCGGCTAGCTTGCCGGGCAAAGAGCCAATGTCCATCGCACTTTTGCGCCGAATCAAGTCCCTCGCTTTTTTAGCTGCAATGCGCGCCTGAGCGGCCTCTACAATTTTAAGGGCAATCTTTTTGGCCACGCTGGGATGCTCACCTAGAAAAGCCGCCAACTTTTCCATCACGGCCGATTTAACTTGGCCCTCCACCTCACTATTGCCCAATTTACCTTTGGTCTGCCCTTCAAATTGAGGGTTGGGGATTTTGAGCGAAATCACGCACACCATGCCTTCGCGAATATCTTCACCCTCAATGTTTTCCTCTTTGAGCTGTTTTCCTAAACCGCTATTTTGAATGTAGGTATTGATACAGCGCGTGAGGCCTGATTTAAAGCCACTCACGTGGGTGCCACCATCGTGGGTGTTGATGTTGTTGACAAAACTATAGATTTGCTCGGCATAGCCTTCATTCCACTGCAAGGCAATTTCGACAATCACATCGTCTTTTTGAGTTTCAAAATAAATGGGTTTGGGATGTGCCGGAGTTTTGCGTTGGTTAAGATGCTCCACAAAACTAACAATCCCGCCGGAATATTGAAATTCGTGTTTTTTACTGGCATCGCGATCATCGGTGATGGTGATCTTGACCCCTTTATTTAAAAAAGAAAGTTCGCGCAGGCGATTACTCAAAATATCAAAGCTGTATTCGAGGCTTTCAAAGATCTCCGGATCGGGCCAAAAGGTGATTTTGGTACCTCGGCCGGCAGTCTTGCCCACTTCTTTAAAAGGTTTGACCGGATCGCCCTTGGCGTATTCTTGGGTAAAAACTTTGCCGTTGCGCTTGATTTCTAAGAGAAGTTTTTTAGACAAGGCATTAACGCACGACACGCCCACCCCATGAAGCCCGCCCGAAACCTTATAAGCACTTTTTTCAAATTTACCGCCCGCATGCAAGCGCGTCAAAACCAATTCTGCTGCAGGGATCTTTTCGGTGGGATGCATGTCGGTTGGAATACCGCGGCCATTGTCTTCTACCGTAATGGAATTATCGCGATGAATCTCCACATCGATGCGATCACAAACCCCAGCCAATGCCTCGTCGATGGAGTTGTCGACCACTTCGTAGACCAAGTGGTGCAACCCAGATGGCCCGGTAGAGCCAATATACATGGCGGGCCGCTTGCGTACGGCCTCTAACCCTTCCAAAACCTTAATGTCACTCGCGGTATACTTTTCGCTTTCTGCTGCCTTTGCCAAACGGGTAATCTCCATATCTTTTCTGTCATTGCGAGGCCAGCAGGCCGAAGCAATCTCTTCTGTTTAACCGGTGAGATTGCTTCGCCCGTTGGGCTCGCAATGACAACGAGTTAATCATACCCCTCACCGATTGTAAAGTTCGATTAAACCCCATTACGCTGGATATAACTTTCCTTCCTGAATCGAAAAAAATTTGCCCGTAAACTCACGAAATAAATCTTCGCGAGCGCTGGTCAGAAAACACTGACAACCCGCCCCCAGCATTTCTTGAATTAAAAATTTTAAACGCAAGCTGTCTAATTCAGAGCCCAGATCGTCTAATAAAATAATGGGTTTCATTCCTGTCTGCGTTTTTAGTAAATCCAGCTCTGCCAACAACAAGGCGATTACCAACACCCGATGCTGCCCTTGGGAGGCATGTTCCCAAGCGGGTTCGCCTGCTAAAGTAAGCAAATAATCTTCGCGATGCGGACCAGTTATGGTAAAACCTAACGCATATTCTTGTGTCAAATTTTGCGTCAAACTTTCTAGGTAGGGTCCTAAGTTTTCTCTTTGCCCCGTATAAGTTAAATTTAACAACACCTTAAATTGCCCCACTTGTTCAAAACGTTTTTGAAAAAAAGGCATCAGTGCTTTTAAATAATCTCGGCGCTTAAGGTCTACTTGGCAAGCAAGCGTTGCTAATTGCTCAGAATAAGAGCTAAGCGTTTCGTCGCAGCAATGCTCGCGTAGCAAGGCATTGCGTTGCTGCAAGCACTTTTCATATTTTCGTAATAACTGTAAATAAAAGGGGTCTTGATTGCCTAAACAAAAATCAAAACAACGCCGCCTCGAGCCGGGGGTGCCTCGAAATAGCCCGGTTAAATCTGGGGTAAAAGTGAGGACGCGAAAATATTGCCTTGCCAGGCTGGCTCGGCGGCTTTTTTTGCCATCAATCTCCCATTCTTTGCCCTCATTTTTTTGTAATAAGAACTGAATTCGGCTGGTCAAATCTTTATCTTGCACAAACTCAACCGTTACAGAGGCAAGTTCTGCCCCCCAAGCAATTTGTGCGTCATAAGCTACCCCGTGAAAACCCTTGCCCCATGCTAACGCAAAAATAGCTTCGAGCAAATTCGTCTTGCCTTGGGCATTATTGCCAAAAATAACGTTTAATTGGGGGTGGGCCGTTAAGGCCACTTGGGTAAGATTGCGATAGTGGTGGATATGTAAGGTTTTAATCCACACGTAGCTACCCTACTCACAACCGCATCGGCATAATAACATTAATGAAACTACGATCATATTCTGAGCGCATCACGCAGGGGCTAATTTCATCTTTAAATTCCAAAATGATTTTTTCATCGGAAAGGGCATGAATGGTATCTAAAAAATAACGCGGGTTAAAACCCACTTCAACTCTCTCCCCTTTGTAATCGACCTCTAATTCCTCCCTGGCTTCTCCAATATCCGGGTTACTACTTTGAATTTCTAAATTCCCCGAAGAAAAAATCATTTTAACCCCACGATTTTTATCTTGGCTAAGCAAAGAAACCCTTCGCAAGGCCCCCAAAATTTCATTACGCCCCACACTGACCACCTTTTCTAAATCTTTGGGAATAACTTTTTGATAATCCGGAAAATCCCCTTCGATCAATCTTACGATCAATAAAGCCTGATCGGTTTTTAACACTACATTTCTCCCCTCTACCCCAAACAAATATTCCCCCCCGCTTGCCAACAGACGTTTCATTTCCATCACACCCTTACGGGGAATAATCACTCCCTTTTCTAAACCTAGCGCCACCTTTCTCTCCACATGAGAAAGCCTATGCCCATCAGTTGCCACCATTCGCAAGCTTTCTTTATCTACCCTTTCAAGATAAACCCCATTCAAATTATATTTTGTTTCATCGAGCGAAACGGCATAAGAAGTCTTTTCGATCAAATAAACCAAATCTTCGCCACTCACCTTCACCAACTTACTAACATCGATCACAGGCATCGAAGGAAACTCTTCAGCCGGCAACTGAACAATTTTAAACTGCGATTTACCACAGCCCAATTCCACCCAACCACTTGTTTTAGCGCGAAAAATAATCTCTTCCCCACCCAACTCTTTGGCTATTTCATAAAGGCTCTTAGCCGGTAAGGCAGCCTTACCCTCTAGATTGCACTGTACCGGGATTTCAACGATCATCCCCACTTCTAAATCGGTGGCTGAAATCCTAAGACCACTTTGACTTAATTGAAACAAGGCATTCGACAAAATAGGCATGGTGCTTTTTCGGTCAACAATGCTTTGAATAGTTTGCAAACCTTGCAAAAGATCATTCCGTTTAATTTTAAAATCCATAGTTATCCTCTGAGTCTTCTTAAAATACAGATATAAGATATAAAAACAGTCGTAGTAATAAGTAACGTGATTAAGTGAGTAAGTGAATATTGTCTTTATATTTCAACGAGCTTACCTTCCCCTCTGCTTGTGGACAGAATGTACCTCCATTGGGGAAAAGTAGGCCTAAAATTAAATTCACGACTTACCAACTTTTATAAACCAACCTTTTCCACAATCTATTTCGTAAGACAAGGGGATTATCAATCTTCAATGTCATCCCTGCGAAGGCAGGGATCCAGATATTTGCATGAGGATCTAATTTAAGACTGGATCCCTGCCTTCGCAGGGATGACAACAGTGTCAAACAAGATGTTTTTCAATGGAGTGAATTTCGTGTTGCAGCGTCATGTCGCCTTGTAATTGTTTTTCGATCTTTTGTACGGCATGAACCACCGTTGAATGGTCTTTGC
The DNA here is from genome assembly GCA_016183235.1 of Deltaproteobacteria bacterium. NCBI lineage: Bacteria > Pseudomonadati > Myxococcota > Myxococcia > Deltaproteobacteria bacterium. The sequence goes on along the minus strand of JACPFA010000026.1, from coordinate 107,987 downwards.
CCCCGAATTTTTGGCCCAACTCGGGGTAACTCGATTTGACGTGTTTGCGACATAAGTACATAGCGATTTGGCGAGGAACGGCAAAAGATTTTAAACGGCGAGCACTTTTGAGATCAGATAATTTGATGTTAAAATGTTCGGCCACCAATTTTTGTACCCCCTCAATGGTCAACATCCGAAAATTGTCGTTGATGGTGTGTTTTAAAACTTCTTTGGTTAGGTCTAAAGTAATCTCGGCATGGGTGAGAGAAGCAAAAGCGCTCATGCGAGTGAGCGAACCTTCTAGTTCTCGAATGTTAGTGCGAACATTGTTGGCCAAGAATAAGGCGACATCGTCGGGAAGAGGGATTTTGTCTTGCTCGGCCTTTTTGCGAAGGATGGCTAAGCGAGTCTCTAAATCAGGCGGTTGAATGTCAGCAATCAAACCCCAACCAAAACGAGAACGTAGCCGTTCTTCAAGTTGGGGGATATCTTTAGGGAAACGATCGCTCGTTAAAACAACTTGTTTTCTAGATTCGTAAAGAAAATTAAAAGTATGAAAGAATTCTTCTTGGGTTCGTTCTTTTCCGCCAATGAATTGAATATCATCGATGAGTAAAACATCACAAGATTCGCGAAACCTTTTGCGAAACTCAAACATCTTGTCATAACGAATCGAATTGATCAGTTCGTTGGTGAATTGTTCAGAATGGATATAAAGCACCCTCAATACCGGGTGAGAGCGTTTAATCTCAAGACCAATGGCATTAACGAGGTGAGTCTTACCTAATCCCACATCCCCATAGATAAAAAGCGGGTTGTAAGCTCGAGCCGGCAGATTAGCAACCGCTTTACAAGCGGCATGGGCAAATTGATTGGAGTTTCCAACCACAAAAGTATCAAAGTGATATTTAGGATTCAGATTACCCAAATAGGCATCGGGTTGACCTGCAATCAACATTCGTTCGGGTGTAACCGTGGGTCGCTCAGGAGTCGTAAGCTCGGGGGAGCGTTCTTGGGCTTGGGAGGTACGAAAATCAACCTTGTGTTCAACATTAGTTATTTTGAAAATTTCATATTTGATGAGATTGAGATAGTTGTCAGTAATCCAATCGCGGATAAATTTATTAGGGACTTCGATTGTCATCGAACCCTCAGGCTCAATGCTAAACGTAACCGGTCTAATCCAATTGTTGTAATTGAGATCACTAATTTTGGTTTTAAGTGAATTAAGAAACTTTTGAATGACCTCAGTCACATGAACAACCTTATCTTGGTTAGCCACAGGCTTATTCACAACTGTGGAAAACTCAAGAAAACAAAGAATTTCAATAACTTAAAAGAAAAAAACGCAAAAAAACCACCCTTTAACACACTAAGGTTAATTTAAAACCTCTGCGCATTCTTATTCAAAACCAACGATTTAATTTATTGCAGCGGAATGAACTAAAGTTGACGTTACCCTACGAAAAAACCTTTGCCTCCCTCTTTTACGCCGGACCTCTTTTACACCGGATGCTTTTTTCAAATTCAAAAATTAAAAAACTTTTTATATTGAATTTTTAAATTTAAAAAGAGCCATAAAAAATTTTCTTCACTTGAATCGTTAGCACGCGGAATTTTTACGAAGGCGATGATTGTTAATTTTTGCACCACCTTTTGGCAAGATTTATTTTTGATTATTTTATAACTCTAGAATTAGAAACGATTTTTTTTTGGCGTTGACAAAGGATTTTAAAAATGTTTTTGAAGCCCAAGTTCTAAATCAGTAACGAAGATCTTATTTAAAGAGTTTAGATTTCAATGAAGCGAACCTACCAACCTAGTAAACTGAAGGCAAAACGCAAACATGGCTTCCGTGAAAGGATGAGTACCACGTCGGGAAAAAATGTTTTAAATCGGCGTCGTGCTAAAGGCAGAAAACGCTTAGCTAAGCAAACCTATAAGAAATAAGCATTTGCGGGCAACTAACCCTGAAAAACTTCAATCCAAGCTTGTGGAGAGAGTTTTAAAAGGCCAACAGAAGATCGACGCTTCGCCTTTTCGACTTTGGTACTTAAAAAACGATCAACCCATTTCTCGGTTGATCTTTATCATTTCCAGTTCTAAGGTCCCCCGAGCGGTGGTGCGAAATAAAATAAGAAGGATTGGTAAAGAAGTCTTTCGAGAGCGGAAAAATTTTTTAGGCCCACTTGATTTGGTCATAGGAGTTCGGGAAAAAAGCTTAAAGCAAATTCAAAAAGCTGAAATTTGGGAAGCGATGAGGAAAATTTTTGGGTTGCTTGAGGCAAAAACGAAGTTAAAGACATTATGAAAAAGTTTTTTTTGTTCTTTATAAGAATCTATCAAAAAATTTTATCTCCTTGGGTGGGTCAGGGGTGTCGTTTTTATCCCACTTGTTCGACTTATGCCTATGAGTGCTTCGAACGGTTTTCAATAGGCAAGGCTATCTTCAAAACTTTAGGCAGGCTTGCTAAATGTCACCCCTTTCATCCAGGCGGTTTTGACCCAGTGGAGTTATCCACACATTGTGGATAAGTCGTTAACTTATGGAAAAAAATGCTTTCTTAGCGGTTATCTTAAGTGCATTAGTCTTTATTATCTATTTTGTGGTGGTTCCCAATCCCCAACGGGTACCCACGCCTCCTCCACAAAATCCTCCCATTGTTCAAACCGAGACCCAAGCGCCCCTCTCAAACCCCCCTCTCTTACTTACACCTGAGTCAGGGCCACAGTCCGTGACCTATGAGACGAGCAAGCTTGAAACAAAAGTTTTTGTAAGTCAGTTTTCAACAGAGGCAGGCCAAGCCTTAAGTTGGGAAATCCTAAATTTCAAAAAGACCACCGATGGGCAAGCGAGTCCCCTTGATCTGCTGCAAAATACGAGCGACGCCTTTCCCTTTGCTTTATTGCTCGATACCAAATTGGTGAATTCGTTTCACACCGTGGTTTCTGCCAAAACCGACGAGATTATTTATCAGACTCAGACCCCGCAATTAGCGGTGCAAAAGATCATCCGCACGACCCCACACGATTATTTTTTAGAGGTTCAGGTTCAAATCACCAATACTTCCAGCGAGGTATTGAGTTTTGTGCCAGGCTTAAGGTTAGCGGCCTACAATGACCCTCATGAAAAGCCCAAAGGCTTTTGGATCTTCAAGGCACCCTTGGATATTAACACCCCGCTCTATTTTATCGACAAGTCCGTGGAACGGCTTGCCAACCTTGACAAATTGCCAAGCTGGAAGGGTTTTATGGGCAACATTCTGTGGACGGGTTTGGAAAGTCGGTATTTTTTACGCGCCATTGTAGCCCGCACCGATTCGATGGAAAACCAAACCAATTTTGGCAAACAAGGCGATGTGTTATTTGCTGATCTTAATTATCCCAAGCAAACTTTGGCCCCAGGGCAAAGCAAACAGTTTATCTTTACGACCTATTTAGGGCCCAAGGACATGGATTTGCTCAAGGCCGGCGGGCCTAGTCTAACCAAGGCCGTTAACCTAGGTTGGTTTGGGATTATTGGTGAGCCATTGCTGTGGTTGTTGAAACAACTCCACACCTTGTTGTTTAACAGTTGGGGATTGGCCATTATTGGGCTCACCCTGTTAGTTAAAATATTACTGCATCCCGTTTCTAAAAAATCCCTCAAAGCCATGAAGGCCATGCAAGAGTTACAACCTAAATTACAAGAATTGCGCGAAAAATATAAAACCGATAAACAACGATTAAATGTTGAAACCATGAATTTATTTAGGGCCCATAAAGTAAACCCCATGGGCGGATGTTTGCCCATGCTTCTGCAAATGCCCATTTATATTGCGCTGTATAATGTCTTTTATAATTCGATCGATCTCTACCACACGCCTTTTTTGTTTTATAAAGATTTAGCCGCCCCCGATCCCTATTATATTTCACCCATTTTATTGGGCATCTTTTTGTTCCTCCAGCAAAAGCTAACCCCGCAGGCCAATGTAGATCCTGCTCAGCAAAAAGCCATGATGCTCATGCCCTTATTATTTAGTTTTTTCCTGCTTAATCTGCCGGCCGGGTTAGTGCTCTATATTTTTATCAACACGGTAATGGCAGTAGCGCAACAATATAAAATGAATAAGAATATCAGCTTTATGAAATTATTGAAGAAAAGTTGAAACTGCGTTAGACTATTGTGATGGTAGGTAACTTTCTCACCATAAGGTCCGATAAAAATAGAGGCGCATTAACAATGCAATTTTTTCGATGATTGAGGGAGATAGATACATGAAATTGGGTTGGCATTTAGCCGTTATTTTTTTGATGGTCAGCGTGGTCCCCTTTAACACCTTTGCAGAAAAAAAGAAGAGAGCGAGCGACCCACTTCCCTATGTAGAATTTGATAGTTCCAAACAACTCCAAGTCAAAAAGATTAAAGCCCCTAAGTTTTCTTTTAGTTACCCTTCAGTGTATCATGTTCACTCTTATGACGGGCAATCGATTAATATTAATGACTGGCGAAGTGCTGGGGATTTTTCAAACAGTGCCATTATTGTAAAATGGCGCAAGGGTTCTTTTAATCAAAAAGAAGAAGCCATGTATCTTAAAATGGGCAATGGCAAAAGCGCGGTTAAAATGATGCCCACCAAGAGCGTAGGCCCTACGCAGGGCAAAAAATTATGGGCCATTCGCGCTCAATATAATTTCGAAGGTACTTCGGCTGTCCCTATTACCCCGCCCGATACTTATAAAGGCGGCAAGTCTTTTGTCATTAAACCGGCCAAGGCGGTCTTGGACGAAGGCGTGGTGACCTTGCGTTGTGGGGGCTGGAACGTGCTGGTCAACTACAAATCGCGGGCCGAAAAAGACTATTCGACTCTGCAAGAGAACGTCGATCATATCGTCAAATCTTTCAAATGTAGTTAAGTAATGCCTCAGTAAAATAGATGTCATTCTGAACCCAGAGGCCCTTCGGCAGCCCTCAGGATAAATTCCGCGCGGATTTCGGAAAGCTTAAACCCCTAACACTGAGGCATTACGGAGTTAATAAAGACATCTGGATCTTTTTTTGTAAACTGCTAGTAGGTCTGGCATGAAGATGTTGACTAAGCGTGAGGATACGATTGCTGCTATTGCTACCCCTACCGGGAATGGGGGGATTGGTGTGGTTAGGTTATCGGGGACCAAGGCCTTCGCCATTCTTCAATCTTTGTTATCAAGCCCTAATATAAGTTTCACGTGGGAAACGCGAAAACTTTATTTTACATCTTTTGTGGATCCTCATTCTCACACCACCATCGATACTGGCTTAGTTTGTAAAATGCCCGGTCCCCATTCTTATACAGGCGAAGATGTGGTGGAACTTTATGGGCATGGCGGAAAGTTAGTGATGGAACGATTGCTCCAATGCGTTCTTGAGGGCGGGGCTAGGCTTGCTGAACCGGGGGAATATACCTTGAGGGCCTATCTCAATGGTAAGATGGATTTAAGCCAGGCCGAGGCGGTGGCCGATGTCATTCATGCCTCTTCAGAAGCGGCTCTGAAGGGGGCCAATCGTCAATTGCAAGGGCGGCTGGCAGAACAAGTCAGCAAATTGCGGGGAAAGATTTTATTTTTAATGAGCCGAGTTGAAGCAGCTCTGGACTTTCCTGAAGAAGACATTTCATTTTTGGGGTTAAGAGAAATTAACGAAAAATTAGACGAGATTCGTCAAGTGCAACAAAATTGGTTAGAAAAATTTTGCGTGGGAAAAAGCCTCCGCGAAGGCATTAAAGTGGTTTTATTAGGCGCGCCTAATGTAGGCAAATCTAGCCTTATCAACCAATTTTTAGGGGAAGATCGAGCCATTGTGCATGAAGCGCCGGGGACAACTCGGGATGTAGTGGAGGGTAGCTGTATTCACCGTGGGATATGGATGCAATTTTTCGATACCGCAGGGATTCGAGCCTCGGGCGACCCCGTGGAACAAGAAGGCATCCGACGTACCCTTAAGACTGCGGCGACCGCCGATCTAACTTTATTATTGATAGATGCCACAGCCCCCTCTACTGAAATGCATGATGAATTAAAACCGCCGACTCTAGCCGTGGTTAATAAAATCGATTTAAATCCCAACCTAGGTTTGATTCAGGAATTGCAAACCAGTGGGCGCTTTCAAGGCGTCTACCCCATCTCGGCCTTAAAGGGCACGGGAATTCAAGAACTGAAGACCAGCATTTTAAATTTTTTAGGGATTGATAACTTATTGAATTTAGAACAAGAAAACTGGATTAGCAACACACGGCATCGGGAATGTGTTGAGAAGTCTTTAGAATTTCTTAACCACGCCAGCCTTTCCCTCCAACAGCAAATGCCCCTAGAATGTGTCGCCGAAGATCTGAAACAAGCGGAGACACATCTCTCTCAAATAACCGGAGGGATATCGAACGAAGAGGTGCTTACCCGGATATTTCAAGATTTTTGTGTGGGCAAGTAGTTCGACTTATCAACAGAGCTATAAACAAATGAGGGGCTTTATCCACAAGAAGGCCTGTGGACATCTGTGAAACGTTGTTATTATAATGTTTCACAATTGATTATTCTGAACAATGTCATCCCTGCGAAGGCAGGGACCCATGATGGCGAAGAATCTTCCAATTCATCTGCAAATAGAGTCACGTCTTGGCGAAGCGGGCAGAGATTCCCTCAACCCCAGCAAAGGGGTTTCGGGTAGCCTCTTCCCGCTTCGCCAAGACTTTGTACAAATATCAAAAAGCGATAAAAATATTTATTGTTGCCGAGAAGGATATGAATTCTTATAATAGTGGAGGGAAGATATTTAAAGGGGGTGTAAGGGTTATGCGGTTACGTATCTTTATTCTATTGATGTTGGTGGGCTTGGTTTCGGCTTGTGCGGGAAAACCAACAGCCCATATGGCTAAAGCTCCAACAACTCCAGCGACCGATCAGGTCAAAACATTAACGCCCAGTGTGCCGGGTTACAGTATTCGAGTTAATATCCCCGAGCGAGTTTTATATCTTAAACAAGATGGCAAGGTTGTTAAAAATTATTCCATAGCTGTGGGTCAAGGGCGTTATCCAACCCCTGTGAAACAATTTACGATTGAACAGATTGTTTGGAACCCTTGGTGGATCCCTCCCGATAGTGATTGGGCTTCAGGGGCTAGCAAAACCCCGCCCGGGCCTAATAATCCTTTGGGCCCTGTTAAGATGATTATGCAGGAAGCCATTTTAATCCATGGTACCAATAAGCCAGGCAGCATTGGCCAGCCGGCTAGCCATGGTTGTATTCGGATGTATAAAGAACAGGCCGAAGAATTGGCTTGGACCTTGCAAAGTCAATATTCCGACAAGAACGATCCACAGTTAAAAGATTTTTATAAAAAGAAAAAGGGGCAATCTTTTTATGTGAATTTAAATCAAGGGGTGCCGGTAGAAGTTACTTATGATACGGTCGAAGTGGCCGATGGACAATTAGTGATTCATCCTGATATTTATCGGCGTAAAGGTGCTTTAAAACAACAGATAGAACAATTGTTGCATTTGCAAGGCAAAGAAAATATTCAGATTAAAGACGAACAATTGAAAAATATTCAAAAACTGCTACAGAAAGGTAAAGTCATCATGCCGATGTCTGATTTAGTTTATGCTTCGATGGTTTCGGCATTGTAAAATTAATTTTTGAGTTATGTTAGTATCTAATTTGCAAGCTCCGTCTTCCAAATCAATAACCTTATTATCTTTAAGCAGTCTTGAGGATTTGCCCGAGCGGTTGAAGTTGGCCAGCCCTCATTTCGCCTGCCTTTTGGCTTGTGATGCCCAAGAATTAGAAGACACCCAAATTAACGAGTTGGCGGATTTTTTACTGCAACAAGGCCTGGCCTATTTGGGAGTGTGGGGGCCAGAATGTGAAAGGGTGCGAGACCTTTTTGCCGTCAAAGTTTCAGAATTAGAAATTGCCGAGGGCGTTGAATTTCCCCTTTTGACCCACTGCCATAAAGAAAAAGAACTTGAAGAGGTATTGGGATCTTTTGTTCAATCCGCCAAGCCCGACGATGCCTATGTTAAAACCTGCCAAAGTTTGTTGATCGTGTGTGTGAACAAGCCCGAGTGGGAAACGACATTTAAGCAGACCCTGGCTGCAAAAGGGCTGCAAACCAAACCTTAACCTTCAAAATAGCGGGGATAGCACACTCGCTGTGGTCGCCCGTGGGGATGGCCTCAAGTTCTACGGCCGTGGAACCCTCAATAGCAAAATGTTCCATGGCGATCCGGGCATTAAGAAAAGGCACAACGGTATCTTGTTTACAATGAACCAACAACATGGGGGCCATGGGCTTAAATTCGTAAACCTGATTTTCCCTTAAACGCATGCGTAAAGGATGTTGGGGATTTTGCAAAAAATCGGCTCGATAATCACTTTTCAATACTAGAGTTAGATCGGTTGAAAGTTGTTCGTTGATGCTATCGCCATCATGAGTACCATCAATAAAGTTGGGTAATTCCTGAGGATAAGGAGACAACAAACTATCTTCTAAAGAAATATCGGCATAAATTTGATGATAGGCGGCCAGTAGATAGGCCAAAAAAGCAGGATAGGGGTAGGTCTTGGCCTTCAAAATATGAATGGCCGTTGCTTCCAAGGCGTAGGCACCGGCCAACGGTGCTGAAGCCGTAAGGGTTAGATTAGAAATGGGCGTTTTTTCTAAGGCTTTTGTGGTTGCCATGGTGGCATAACCACCCTCGGAATAACCGGCCAGAAACAATTGGCCATTTAAGGCGAGCTTTTGTGCTGCTGCAAATTCTTGCACGGCCCGGATCATATCGATCACCGCGTTAGCGGTGCTAGTTTCATGATGATAAGGGTGTAATAAGGTTGAATCGCCTAGGCCAAGATAATCAGGGACTAAAGTCAGATACCCTTCGCTAGCGGCCAGAATACCAAAGGCGTCAAAGCCAGTTTGTGAAGCTACGTTTTTGCGTAAAAATTCAGTGCCATGTTGAATGCTGAGCAAGGGTAATGGGTTAGAGGATTGAGGAATAAACAAGGCCCCCGAAGCCAGGGTGTCATTCCCAAAAGGGTCTTTGGTTTGATATTGGATTTTATAAATTTGAATGGCATGGCCGGTATTTAACGAAACGCCATATTCAACTTGAGCAAGATCACTGAAGTCAGCCAGATCAGCCGTTGACAAAGTTGCAAGGCTTTCAGCATCTAAAAAATGGGTTCCAACCGTTTCAGGTGCTGAATTGCCACAACTGCTGATAAAAATAACAGCGCATAACAAAAGAAATGATTTAAAGCCGTGACGCATAAGGCCTCATCGTCGTTAGATCAAATAAAGTGCTAAACTGGGAAAAGAATTTTGCAAAGAAGTATTTTTAAGCCTGGTTAAGCGATCTTGCAATGAAAGGACCTTTTATATTATGCAAGTACACTTCATTGCAGGATAGCAGAGTTTCGTTTTGAACGAAAAAACAAATAGTTTTTTACTTGCAATGGCCATTATCGATGGGAATAAATTTAGAAATCGCGTCAAAAAATGCGTCATAGATTTCAATGATTATAAGTTAGCCGACGGCAAATGTAGTTAGAATCGATGTTATAAAGAGTTTATTAAGAGTAAAATATCATTATAAATATTTTGCGTCATAAAAAGGCGAAGAGATGTTTGCATTTGAAAAGCGATATGATGTGATTGTGGTGGGGGCTGGCCATGCGGGTTGTGAGGCGGCGCTAGCGGCTGCCAAGTTGGGGGCAACTATCCTGCTGCTCACCGGCAACCTCGACATGATTGCGCATATGAGTTGTAACCCGGCCGTGGGTGGTTTGGGTAAGGGGCATTTGGTAAAAGAGATTGATGCCTTGGGTGGGGAGATGGGGAAGAATATCGATGCTACGGGCATTCAATTCCGTATCCTCAATGCCAGCAAAGGCCCGGCAGTACGGTCTTCGCGGGCACAAGCGGACAAAAATTTGTACAAGCAGCGGATGAAGGAAGTTTTGGAAAATACCCCTAACCTCGATATCAAACAAGGGCTGGTTGAAAAAATTCTTACAAAAGATAGTAAGGTGACTGGAGTCCTCACCCACTTGGGTTGGGTATTTTTGTCCCATGGGATTATTCTCACCACCGGGACTTTTTTAAAAGGGCTTATGCACACTGGGGAGAGCAGATCCCAGGGGGGGCGGGCTGGTGACATGGTAGCCATGAAGCTATCCGGGAGCTTGACAGATCTTGGATTAGAGATCGGTCGATTAAAAACTGGGACTTGCCCAAGGGTGGATGGGAAGACTATCGATTTTTCTAGCCTTGAGTCGCAACCTGGTGACAATCCACCCCAAAGATTTAGTTTTTCAAAGACGTCACAAATCGTACAAAAACAGGTTCCTTGTTACATTACCTACACCAACGAAAGAACCCACGGTGCCATTCGCAGGGGTATTCCACGCAGCCCATTGTTTAATGGGCAGATAGAAGGGACGGGGCCACGCTATTGCCCATCGATTGAAGACAAAGTACATCGTTTTACCGACAAAGAGCGGCACCAACTTTTTTTAGAACCTGAAGGCTTAAACACCCGAGAGATTTATGTGAATGGGCTGTCGACTTCTCTCCCCATCGATATTCAATTAGAAATGCTTCGAACCATCCCAGGCCTTGAAAAGGCCGAAATCATGCGAGCTGGATACGCCGTTGAATATGATTATGTTGAACCAACCCAACTAAAGGCCTCACTGGAGACTAAAGTCATCGAAAATTTATTTTTAGCCGGCCAAATCAATGGAACTTCAGGTTACGAAGAGGCAGCGGCTCAAGGGCTGATGGCTGGAATTAACGCTGTGTTGAAAATCCGGGGAGAAAAACCCTTCATTTTGACTCGAGATCAGGCCTACATTGGTGTGTTGATTGATGACCTGGTGACAAAAGGCACCTGTGGTGAACCTTATCGCATGTTTACTTCTCGAGCTGAACATCGATTGTTATTGAGGGAAGATAACGCCGATCTTCGATTGAGAGAACTAGGCATGACTTTAGGCTTGATCGATCACAAAGAATATGGGGACTTTATTCACCGGAGGACTCAAGTCACCACCATCCAAGAAGCTTTAAAAGAAATCATTTTTTACCCCACACCAGAAATTAATCAGATAATGGAAGACACCTTAAAAACAGCTCCGCTTAAAAAACCCCTGCCCTTGTCTGAAATTCTTTGCCGACCAGAATGCAACCTAGTAAATCTTGTCGAGGTTTTTTCAGAAAAGCTTGGGTTTATGAAGACCTACGATCCAGAGAATCTCTATACAGCAGAGGTGGAGACTAAATACTCCGGCTATATTGAACGAGGCAAAATTTTAGCTCGGCAATACCAACAACTGGCCGAGCACGCCTTTCCAGAAAAATTTTCCTTTGATAAAATTCCAGGGCTTTCTCAGGAAGTGGTCGAGAAATTAAAAAAGTTCGCCCCCTCTAATCTTGATGAAGCGAGCAAAATATCAGGCATCACCCCCGCAGCCTTAAGCATCCTGGCCATCTTTTTAAAAAAACAACTCAATGGCAAAGCAGCCGCTTGAGGGCTTTTGTTTCACATGAAACAAGTGGGGGTTAAAGTCTCCTGGAGAATAAAGTCATCACCGCAAATAAATATTCAAATTGTTGCACTAAAAAGCGAGGGATGCGACTTTGCGGTTGAGTTAGCTTTTTCGACCCGGCGCTCCATCGCCGACCCTAATGGGGCTAGCCGGCACGGAAGCCTTCCGCGTTCCCGCCTGCGGCGGGCCTCGGCTTTCCATGCCGGCTAGCCCGCATTGGGGGCCCCGGCGATTCCGCGATGGGTCGAAAAAGCTAACTCAACCGCAAAGTCGCATCCCTCGCTTTTTATATCCATACAAATATTTGCAGAGATATAAAAATATTTGCAGAAATATAAAAAGTTTTACTGAAGTTGGCTGAGGCTGGAAGGGGTTTGTCCCTTCGCGGAGTTTACACTGAGTCTTGGCGAAGTGCTCAGGGTAAACTCCAGTTTTCACCTCTATGGCTATATAGCCGTGAAAGCTGAGACTTTGAGTGCGCCTGGGGGCCGTAACCCCCAGGCGACACGGACCCCTGGAAGCCTCTGCCGACTTCAGTAAAACTTTTTAGGTGAGCGAGTTGCGTTTCACGTGCAACCGATGACATACATTATATTACATGTATATTTTTGTTGCTAAAAATTTTGGATTACGATAAAAGGTGTGTATCTCAATCCAACGTAAATCCAATTAAATAGGTTTATTTTAAATTAAATGGCAAAAATTTTCGCCATCACTAATCAAAAAGGCGGAGTTGGTAAAACTACCACTGCCATCAATGTGGCGTCTTGCCTGGCGGCAGCCGAACGCAAAACTCTGTTGGTGGATTTAGATCCCCAAGGCAATTCCACTAGCGGCTTGGGTTTTGTGAAACAAGAAATCACGCAAAGTATTTATGAAGTGTTGATTAATGAAGTGGCGGTGGAAGCGGCTGTGGTGTCAACCGATCTCGAATATTTAGACCTGCTGCCCGCCAACACCCAGCTGGTGGGGGCAGAGCTAGAGTTGGTGTCGGTGTTTGCCCGAGAATCAAAATTAAAAAGTGCTCTTAAAAATTTAGAAGAAGATTATGATTTTATTCTCATTGATTGTCCTCCTTCCTTAAATTTGTTGACGGTCAATGCGCTTACGGCCTGTGATGCAGTGCTGATCCCTGTGCAATGTGAATATTTTGCCTTGGAAGGTTTGAGTGAATTGACGCGCACCATCGAATTAATAAAGACCCATTTAAATCCAAAATTACAAATTGGTGGAATCATCTTAACCATGTTTGACGCAAGAAATAATCTTGCCAGACAAGTGGCCGAAGAGATCCGCAATTTTTTTGGAGAAAAAGTATTTCAAACGGTGATTCCAAGAAATGTGAAGTTGGGGGAGAGCCCATCACATGGTAAGTCGATCATTAATTATGATGTACGTTCTAAGGGGGCACAAAGTTATCTTGATTTGACTCGAGAATTGGTTGGTATAAAAAACGTACAAAATATAGTTCAAGAGGGGCAGTTTCAGGGCGAAGTTTTATTATGAGCAAGCCTTATAAAAGGCGCATGATCATTTAAATTATAAGGAGGGTTTTCGCGTGAATCAACGTGCATTAGGAAAAGGGTTGGCTTCATTATTGCCCGGCATGCTTTTGTCGAAAAGTGCGCCAGAAATATCAGAAGAGGGTGTGTCAAAATATTTGGAATGTCCGATTGATGATATTATTCCCAGCAAAGATCAGCCGCGCAAACTTTTTGAGAAAAAAGGTTTAGAAGAATTGGCTCTCTCCATCCGTGAAAAGGGTGTCATTGAACCCTTGTTGGTGCGTGCAATGCCCGGAGGTGGAAAATACGAATTGGTTGCGGGCGAGCGCAGGCTAAGGGCGAGTAAGCTAGCCAATCTCGATAAAGTCCCGGTTGTCATTTTAGATTGTGAAGACGATGAGGTGATGGAGATTGCCTTAATCGAGAATATTCAGCGGCAGGATTTAAATCCCATTGAAGAAGCCTTGGCTTATAAAAATTTATTAGAACGTTATGATTACACGCAAGATCAACTGGCCGAGCGTGTGGGCAAAGATCGATCGACGATTGCCAATGCCATACGATTGTTGGGATTGCCTGAAGAAATCCGAGGCGACATTATTGAAAATCGTTTAAGCATGGGGCATGCCCGAGCGCTTTTGGCCTTAGACGATGACGCGCTTAAGATTAAAGTGAAAAATCAGATCATAAAAGACCAATTATCCGTTAGAGAAGTAGAAAACTTAATCCGAGACCTGCGCACCGGCCTGCAGTTGCGTAAAGTTGCAGTGGCCAAGATAGAAGATCCGCAAATAAAATTTATTGAAAATGAAATGATGAAGATTTTGGGTACTAAAGTAAAAATCAAACCTTCTGGGAAAAAAGGCAAGGTGTTGATTGATTACTATACGCATGAGGATTTAGATCGAATTTATAACGCAGTTATTGGATGAAAAAAGAATAAAGATTGCGTCATCGTGGATCCCGGGTCAGGCCCGGGATGACGTGGATCGCAATGACAAATGAATAATAAGGAGGCCGATCATGGCTAGGGAACGAAACTTAAAAATGTTAGAATCCGAATCTACCACCGTGCTAGAGCGTGACGCAGAATTTGAAGGCAAATTAACCTTTGAAGGCACCGTGCAAATCAATGGCAAATTTCAAGGGGAGATTTTTTCAGACGGTGTGTTGGTGATAGGAGAGGGCGCTGAGGTACGCGCTACGATTGATGTAGGCACCGCAATTATTACCGGTACGGTTTTGGGGAGCATTAGGGCTAAGCAAAAAATTGAGATGTTAGAACACGCCAAAGTGTATGGAGATATTTTGTCGCCCGCCTTAGTGGTAGGTGAGGGGGCCTTGTTTGAAGGTCATTGTAGTATGGGGAAGACAGCCCCTGAACATTATGCCGCTCCTACACCCGAAAATAATGCCGAAGTCTTTGAATTGACCTCGCCTGCACCTACCGATTATACCCGCCGCGAATTTTAGCCCATCTTGATCTTGACAGCGTGGATGCGTCGTGTTACCCAAGCCCCGCCAAAACAAACCGGGCTTAAGCTTTAAGCCCTAACCACTTGTAACCAGGCGGGAAAATTTAAATGGAAAATCTTGTTCCGGACCTCAGTTTTATCTTAATGTCTGGGATCTTTCTTTTGGTGGTCTTGATCGTTCATTTTTTAATCTTTAAGCCTGTTTTAGCCCTCTTGGCCATGCGTAAAAATCTCACCGTGGAACGGGTTGCGGCCGCTGAAGCCATGCATGGTGAAACTGAAAAATTGTTCGCCGACTATGTTCAAAAAATCAATGCAGCTAAATTAAAAGGCGTTTTGGTTAAAGAAGAATTAAAGCGAGAGGCCAATCGTTTAGCCATGGAGAAATTTCAACAAGTGCGTGGCAAAATCGATGAACAACTACAGGACCAGCGCAAAGTTATTCAAACCGAAACCGAGCATGCCAGGGTAGAGCTGCACCGTTTGGCTAAAGATTTATCAAAAAGCATTGCCCAAAAATTTTTAGAAAAGACCTTTCATTTCTGGCCCGTGACCCTATTGTTTTGGTTGGCGAGCGCAAGCGTTATGGCTGCTGAAGGCCATACGACCGAAGGCATCCCCACCACCCTATGGTATGCCCTGGGCAACTTTGCTTTACTTTTAGTCGTACTATTTTTTCTCCTTAAAAAGCCGGTCAAAGATTTTTTTCGAGAAAGGGCAACCCAACTTAAAGATAAACTACAAGACGCCGCGCAAAAACGAGACGAAGCCTTGGGAAAATATCAAGCGGTTGAAATAAAATTGAAGCGTATTGAAGACGAGATCAAAAGTTTGGTGGAAACGATCCGCCAAGAGGGAGAATTGGAAAAGGCTAAAATCTTAAATGATGCGCAGATGCAATCAGAGCGCATGTTAGCCGAGAGCCACAAGCTGATTCAACAAGAAGTTCGTAAGGCCAAAGAGGTTCTCAAAGAAGAGGGTATCCAGATCGCCATTGAATTAGCAAGCACGCACATTCGCCAAAATATTCAAGCCGAAGATCAAAACCGTATAGTGCAAGAATACCTGGGTAAGATGGAGAAATTGGCATGATCGAAGGTTCTTTAGGCAAACGTTATGGTAAGGCCCTGCTTAGGATTGCAATCACCGCATCGCAAGTAGAAGAAATTTTAGCCGAATTAGAAAGTTTGAACGGGACTTTCTTACCCAAGGCCCCGCTAACTCTCATGTTAGGCAATCCGGCCATTTCGATTCGAGAGAAAAAAGAAGTTTTAGAGAAGATCATTCAACAGGTGGGATTAAGCCGAGCGGTGGGGAATTTATTGCGGATTCTTTTAGAAAGAAAACGCAGTTATGTGTTTAGTTCGGTGGTGCGGGAATATCGCAACATGGCCGATGAGCATTTGGGGCGGGTGCGGGCCATGGTCCATTTGCCCATGGCAACGCAGGTGGGTGATTTAGGCCTGCGCTTAGAAAAGATTTTAAAGAAAAAAGTTTTGTTAAAACAAGAGCAAGATGCTTCGTTGTTAGGGGGCATTATGATCAAAATTGGCGATCAAGTTTTTGATGGTAGCCTTAAAGCCCAGCTCAACAAACTACGTTCGAATGTCGAAAAAGTAGCGCTTTAGAGGAGAATAACGCATGCAAATCAGGCCAGATGAAATATCAGAGATTATTCAAAAACAAATACTTGGGTTTGGGCAGTTGGTCGAAATGACCGAAATAGGCACGGTTCTTTCGGTGGGGGATGGGATTGCGCGGGTGTATGGGTTGACTAAGGTTATGGCGGGCGAGTTGTTAGAATTTCCGGGCGAGGTTTATGGCTTGGCCCTCAACTTAGAAGAAGACAATGTAGGCGTGGCCATCATGGGCGAGGATGTTAAGATTAGAGAAGGGGATGAAGTCAAACGGACGGGGAGAATTGCTGAAGTCCCGGTGGGCGAAGCGGTATTAGGCCGCGTCATTGACGCACTGGGGAATCCGCTCGATGGTTTAGGGCCGATTGAATCCAAACTTTCTCGACGCATTGAAATTAAAGCCCCCGGGATTGTCGATCGAGAGCCGGTTAAAATCCCTTTGCAAACCGGGCTCAAAGCCATTGATGCCATGATCCCTATTGGGCGTGGGCAACGGGAGTTGATCATTGGCGACCGTCAAACCGGCAAAACCGCGGTGGCCTTGGATACGATCATTAATCAAAAAGGCAAAGACTGTTATTGTATTTACGTTGCCATTGGGCAGAAGCAATCTACCGTGGCCCAAGTGGTGGAAAAACTTAAAAAACATGGGGCCATGGATTACACGGTCATTGTGGTGGCGGCGGCTTCTACCCCGGCGCCTTTGCAATTTATTTCCCCTTATTCCGGTTGCACCATTGGCGAATATTTTCGAGACAATGGCAAGCACGCCCTTATCATTTATGATGATTTGTCTAAACAAGCGGTGGCCTATCGCCAGCTTTCGTTGTTACTCCGTAGGCCGCCCGGGCGCGAGGCTTATCCTGGGGATGTTTTTTATCTGCATTCCCGTCTTTTGGAACGGGCCGCAAAACTAAGTAGCGCGCGAGGTGGCGGGTCTTTAACCGCGTTGCCCATCATTGAAACCCAAGCGGGGGACGTTTCGGCTTATATCCCTACCAACGTAATTTCTATTACGGATGGCCAAATTTATTTAGAAACCGACTTATTTTATTCAGGGGTGCGGCCTGCGGTTAACGTGGGGCTCTCAGTTTCACGGGTGGGAGGGAATGCCCAAGTGAAAATGATGAAACAAGTAGCGGGAACTTTGCGGTTAGAATTAGCCCAATTTCGTGAGTTGGCGGCCTTTGCCCAATTTGGGAGCGATTTGGATGCGGCCACTCAGGCCCAGCTAGCCCGGGGGGAACGCCTAGTGGAGGTGTTAAAGCAAGGGCAATACGAACCCATGCCCGTGGAGCTGCAAGTCATTCAAATCTATGCCGCAACCAATGGCTATTTAGATGCTTATCCTACGGCAAAGATTCAAAAATATTTGGAAGAATTGCCCCTTTATATGGAAAGCAAACACAACGGTTTATTGAATGACCTGCGCAGCAAAAAAGAATTAACGGCAGAAATTAAACAAAGACTCAATCAGGCGCTAGAGCAATTTAAACAACACTTTGTAGCGTAAAAGGAGGCCTCTAAAAACGACCCATCTGCGGCGTTGCCTGCAAAATCGCGATCCTCACGTATTTGCACATACGCCCCGGGCGCGATTTTGCAGGCACCTTGCATCTGGGCCCTTTTTCGAGGCCTCCACAATATAGAGTCGTTAAAGGTAAGATAAAAATATGCCCTCGTTAAAGTCGATCCGAAAGCGTATTGTTTCGGTCAAAAATACTCAGAAAATTACCAAGGCCATGAAAATGGTGGCGGCGGCCAAATTGCGTCGTGCCCAACAGAAGCTCATGCAGTCTAGGCTTTATGGCAAAACCCTTGAAGAGTTGATTCACCGCTTATTAGCCAGCGGGCAAGATTTGCAACACCCGTTGCTCAATGCGGTTGAGCAACCCAAAGCGGCTTGGGTGTTTGCTTTTACGTCAGATCGTGGTTTGTGCGGTGGGTTTAATTCTAACTTACTCCGCCGCACCGATCGATTCTTGCGGGAAAATAAAGATCTTTATGCAGAGCTGTTGGTTCAAATGCGAGGGCGTAAGGGTTGTGAATATTATCGGGCCCGCAAAATTACTTTGGCGGCTGAGTACCCTGGGATTGCGGAAAAGTTTGATTATGCAACAGCAGGCCAATTTGCAGAGCGTTTTATGGCAGCCTTTACTAAGGGTGAGGCAGATGAAGTCTTTATTGTTTACAATCAATTTAAGTCGGCCATCTCGCAAGACATCCTAGTGAAAAAGATTCTACCCGTGGCCCTGAGCGGTGATGCGCCTAAAACGACAGGCGATATTTTATGGGAGCCCGACCAATTTAGTTTGTTAGATCAGTTGCTGACTCGGTATGTGGCGATGCAGCTTTACTTGGCACATTTAGAATCGCAGGCGAGTGAATTGGGGGCTAGGATGTCGGCCATGGACAGTGCAACGAATAATGCCAGCGACATGATGGATCGCTTGACCCTGCAAATGAATCGAGCGCGTCAAGCGGCGATCACCACCGAGTTGATGGATATTGTCAACGGCGCAGAGGCGATGAAATAATTGCGTCAAAGACGCGTCAAAATTTTTTTTAATATGGAGTCAAATTATGGCAGAAGCACAAAACGTTAGTGGGAAAATTTCTCAAGTCATTGGGGCCGTGGTGGATGCAAAATTCCCCCCGGGGCAATTACCCGAAATTTTTACGGCCCTCAAGGTCAGCAACCCCAGCATTAATGATAAACCTTGGAATTTGGTGTTGGAAGTAGCGCAGCATTTGGGCGAAGAAACCGTGCGTTGCGTGGCCATGGATTCGACCGAAGGTTTGGTGCGGGGGCAAGAGGTGGTGAACACAGGCGCCGGCATTCAAATGCCCGTGGGTGATGCGGTGTTGGGGCGCATTCTTAATGTTATAGGGGCGCCGGTGGATGAAGGGGGCCCGGTCGCGGCCAAAGAATTTCGCCCCATCCATGCCAAGGCCCCGCCTTTTGCGGATCAGTCCACCGAAGTTAAAATGTTTGAAACGGGAATTAAGGTTATCGACCTCTTAGCGCCTTATTCTAAAGGCGGCAAGATTGGTTTGTTTGGTGGTGCAGGCGTGGGTAAGACCGTGTTGATCATGGAGCTCATCAATAACGTCGCCTTGGCGCATGGTGGATATTCGGTGTTTGGTGGAGTGGGCGAGCGGACTCGCGAAGGCAACGACCTTTGGCTAGAAATGAAAGAATCAGGGGTTATTGCCAAAACCTCGCTCGTGTATGGGCAGATGAACGAACCCCCCGGGGCCCGTTCACGGGTGGCCTTGTCGGCCTTGACCATTGCGGAATATTTCCGTGATGCCCAAAACCAAGACGTCTTGCTTTTTATCGATAATATCTTTCGTTTCACGCAAGCCGGTTCCGAAGTGTCGGCCCTCTTAGGGCGTATCCCTTCGGCCGTGGGTTATCAACCAACCTTGGCAACCGACCTGGGGACTTTACAAGAACGGATCACCTCAACTAACAAAGGGTCCATCACCTCGGTGCAGGCGATTTATGTGCCGGCTGATGACCTCACCGACCCCGCCCCGGCAACCACCTTTGCCCACTTAGACGCGACCACCGTGCTTTCGAGGCAAATTGCCGAACTGGGGATTTATCCAGCGGTCGATCCGTTAGATTCTACTTCCCGAATCCTTTCCCAAGAGGTGATTGGAGAAGAGCACTACCAAGTTGCGCGTGATGTACAAAAAATCTTGCAACGCTACAAAGAGTTGCAAGACATCATTGCGATCTTGGGGATGGATGAACTTTCAGAAGAAGACAAGCTTATCGTGGCCCGTGCCCGTAAAATTCAGCGGTTTCTTTCTCAACCCTTCTTTGTGGCAGCACAGTTTACGGGGTTGGAGGGGAAATATGTTAAATTGGCCGATACCATCCGCGGTTTCAAAGAAGTGTTAGAAGGCAAGCACGATGATGTGCCGGAGCAGGCCTTTTATTTGGTGGGCACGATCGAAGAAGCGCTGGAAAAGGCCAAAAAATTGGCTGCAGGTTAATATTGTCATTGCGAGCGAGCCTCGTCGGCGAGCGTGGCAATCTCGCATGGAAGAATTTATTATGCACATAGAATTTGTAACCCCCGGGGCAAAAATCTTATCAGGTGATTACGATAGCATCGTAGCGCCGGGGTTACTGGGCGAATTTGAGATATTGCCGGGCCATACCACCATGGTGTCAGGCTTGGGTGTAGGGGTTTTGACCTTGCGTCAAGGTTCAACTATGACGCAGTTTGATGTTGAGGGTGGGGTTTTAGAGGTGGCAGAAGATCAAATTAAAATTTTAGCCGATGCTTGCACTCTTGGTTTGTTTAGAAGCTTGTCCCGAGGTTTTACGAGGGATCTCCTTGTTCGTAGGAGATCCTTCGCTAAGGCTCAGGACAGGCTTCTACAAACCATATGTTTTTTAAGCGCTCATGACTCGTCGCTCTCGCACAAAGGGTTTCTGAAAGCTAAGCCCCTAAGACTGAGGGATTACTGCACTAGTAAGTAATTCTCTTTTCTTATTTTAACAGGCATGTTTTAATCCAACGCCTATGCGGTCCAAAAAAACACTTCTTTTGGTAGCGATTTTGATCATCGTAGCCGCCGTGGGTGGGTACACGGTCAAAAAGAAA
Organism: Deltaproteobacteria bacterium; assembly: GCA_016183235.1. Taxonomy (NCBI): domain Bacteria; kingdom Pseudomonadati; phylum Myxococcota; class Myxococcia; species Deltaproteobacteria bacterium. The sequence goes on along the minus strand of JACPFA010000026.1, from coordinate 87,200 downwards.
TTTTTTGATAAAAAACCAAGGCCATCCAAAACGCAAATCACTAAACCCAATCTCCCTCCCAAAAGAAATCTCGCTGAGTCAAAACCCAGCGGGCTTTTTTCAGAAACTCAAAAGGCCGATCTTTTTGGCCTAACCCCTGAATCAACCCCTACCGAAACTCAACCCTTAACCGCCACCCAAGCATCGCCTTTTATTAAAATAACCTTGCCTCCTGAAAAGGCCTTGGCAGAAGGCGTGCGTTTAACGTTGGAGGGGGTGTCGGTTCAATCGAGCACGGGTAAGGCCCTCAATTATTTTTGGGAATTAGTAGTTGGGCCAGGGGAGGCAATCAAGATTGAACCGCGCAATAGCCTCACCCCTACGCTTACGGTGGGCGAGCTTACTCAAGATACAACCTTCGTTTTACGTTTGACCGTTTCGGATGGAGCCAATGAAAGCAGTGCCGATCTTAAGTTACAAGTTTTTGCCACTAAATTAGAAGAAAAGGGGGCGCTGGGTGGCAGCATTGATGCAGTTGCCCATTTAGGAGAAAACTATTTAGTAGGGCAAGGTAATGAACTGCAACTTTATGACGCGAATTTTGCAAAAATGGCCTCAAGCCTTAGCGATGATTTTATTAAAAAGATTTATGGGCTACGCGATACTCACCAACAATTTTTTGCCTATGTGCAATCGGTGCAGGGTAAATGGGAATTTGTTCAGTTAGCGGCGAATAACATCCTCGTGAAACAAGCTCTAGAAGCGCTTCCGGCTGAGGTTTATGAATTTCATTCTTTCTATTTATTGGGGAAACCCTATGCCTACACCTTAGACCCACAAGGGGTTAAACTATGGGATTTAGAAGACCCTAAAATTCCAAAGTTAAGCAAAGAAATGCCCAGCGCGTCAACGCAAGCCGTGCATTTGTCGCAATATGATCGCTATCTTTATTTGGCTGATGAAACTAACATTCATCTGTTTGATTTTAATCATTCGTTGTTACTGGCCTCGCTGTCTTCGGGTGGTTCGATTACTCATATGGAAACGGTCGAGCTCAACGTGAGTGGCAAACCCAAGGTTTTTTTGATTGTTACGGTGGGAACGGATCGAACCGGGCAGGGGCGGCAAGATTATGGGGTTCGCTTATTTGCCATTGAAGAAGCGGGGAAACTACGCGATGAGGGCAGGATTTTACTCAAAGACAATCCCCCAGTGGAGGCCTTTCATCTTATTCCCGGTGCCAACAAAGGGTTGGTGGTGGTGCGTCATCAAAATCAAGTCAGTCTTCGTTTAGTTGATCTCAATACCCGTGCCGAAATTGCCTTGCAGGGGATAGAAGGCATTGGTTTTACAAAATTAAGTGATTTAGAAACCGGAAAGATTAAAGCTGAACCCGTTACCGTGGTGGCGGATGGGGGTGGGTTAAAGGTGCTTAGCTTTGCCCCTAAGGCCGATGGCAAAAACTACCAAGTGGCGCAAAAGCTCATGATCCCAGGTTTGGCAAACGCTAGCTGGGTGATGGGCTTGAATGAAAAACTACTTTTGGTGGGCGACAATGTTGGGGGCGCTCTCAATTTAATAGCCATCCCTGACCTTAAAGTGGTGGAGAATCTTCCCGTGCCCTTTGCGCGTCAAATGTTTCCTGCAAAAAAAATGACGCAGCAGCATTTTTGGGGGTTGTTGGCCGATGTGCAGCCCACGGGGCTCAAACTTTGGCTCTTTGATGCCGATAGTGTCAAGGCCAAGGTGAAAACAGAAATTTTTACGTGGGACAATACGGGGCTCAATCCTACCGGGTTTGACGCGGTTCAAATCGCTGGCAAAAATTATTTGGCCATCAGCGCCATGCCCTCTAATCCCGGCGGGGCTTTAGTCGTGAAACCTTGGCCGCCGGGACCAACAAAAGTTGAAAAACCCGTTGTGAAAAAAGAACCCCCATCAACGACTAAAACTCCGGAGTTAGTGCCCAGCAGCACCCCGATGACCATGACCTATCCTCTAACTGAGGCCTACGATGTTGTTTTGGCCCCGAGTGGTGCCTATGCCTATGTGGCAACCGGGGCCGAGGGGATCACTTGTGTCGATTTATTGCAGGGCAGACCCAAATCGAGGGTGCGATTGGTGTTGGCCGATTTTATCGCCAAGGGTGTTTGGTTATCGGCCGACGGCAACTTGTTAGTGGGGGCCTTTTTGCGACCGACCACCCAAGAAATTTTGATTAAACTCTATTCGGTACAAGATGGCTATAAAATGATCGAAGTGGGCACCGTGAGTGGTGTGCCGGCCTACCGAGCGGGCCCTGAATGGAAGGTTCTACCCCTAGCCCTTACGCCAGATGCCAATTTTCTTTTTGTTCCCACCGGGGTTGAGGGGTTGGCGGTTTATAATATTTCAAACCCCAAAAGCCCTTCGCGGGTTGCCCAATTTAAAAGTGGCAAAGAAATTCTAGGCGCCGCTATTTTGGGGAAATATGAAAATTTTGTAGCCGCAAAAGGGGCCCAAGGCATTACGATGGTGCAATTTGGGTTTTAGATTTATTTTTCCATCGAGATGGTAATTCCCGCGAAAGGGAGTTCACCAACTTCAGCTGCATTTCCTACCACGAAAAATTTTTGTAAACCCAAGCCAAACCTTACAAATGCTGCACCCTCACGATCCCCGTAACCGATCAGGTCGGCTTTTACACTAGCGTAAGGCCGAAGCAGATAACGTTCTTCAGGGACAAGTTTGATCGCACCCAAAAATAACAGGCCAGCTTCACTACTCAATTGCAAGAGTCTTAAACCCCTTCGATTGTAATAAAAGGGAACCAGGGGGGGAAGTTCAGATCCATACCCAGCATAGGCGGCGACAAAGGTACCTGAAGGAGCCTCTAAGAGGCCTCCCCCCATGCGAAGGCTTTGACGAAAAAGATTAGTTTCGGTGATTGCTACTTCAAGGCCAGCCAAAAAATCTTTTTGAGGGTTTGCCCAAAAAGAGAAATTAAAATGCCGAAGCAATCCATAGGGGGTGGTTTGCAGATGATGGGAAGTTTTGGCCAACCAAGCTTCCATGCCAAGCCCGGTTTTAGCTAAAAATATTTTGTCAATCTCAGTATTGAGCAATTCGGGCGATGGAGCGGGTAAAGCTTCAATGGCTTGCACCATGGCCGTAACGGTGGAGGCTCCAAATTCTTGTTCGATCATGAGCCAGGCATGATGCCCCAAAACGTAATCTTGATTTTCTGCTTGGATTTCTTGTGGGGTATCTTGCTGCGGTCGATGAAATCGGTTGTAAGTTTCCTGAGGTCGATAAAATTGAGTTGTATCGGGAGGGGTAGGGTCATCGACTTCTAATTCAGCAAATCGGGTATCGACCCATGAGGCAATGCCCTCACAAAAAAATTCGCTAGGTCCCCCGGCTATGCAAAGGTTGTTGGTAAAAAGATGCGTCCATTCATGCACGGTAACGCGATGAAGTTGTTTGGGCTCGGGCCTGCCCTCCAGGTCTAAAATAAGAAGGGCTTTTTGAGTATACGCATGCGAACGATGTTTTTTACCCGGAAGTTGGGTGATAGCCACATGAAATCGTTCGCTTAGGGCCGCAGGCGTAAAGCCCAAAGTATTTTGCACAAATTGCCGAGCACGTTCGAGGGTTTCGGGAATAAAAGAATTGCGCAAATGGGCTAGGCCTTCAAGGGAAACGCCTGCGGCGTCAACATCAATGAGGGTGCGAAGCGGAGCAGGGATTTGACGGGGGAGTTCATCTTGGCTCAAACTACTTAACACCATCGAGAGTTTTTCTCGTACGAGAGGATCAGGATGACCTTGAATCATTTCTAAAGAAAGATTTTCAAAATCGATATCGGCAAGGAATCCTAAATAGTGGGTTATGTCTTTGGTAAGGGCGTAATTTTGTCCATCGGAATGGGGCATGTTTACGCTTAAAGAAGAGCCGATCAGGGAGGAAAAAAACAGCGGTTGTTTGGAATGCTCCGTGTAAAAGTCGTAGGTTCGAATCACAGTTTTGCCGGCTTTAAAACGAAGGGCTGTGGTTCGTAAAAAATTCAGCCAATGGGTATCAGAATTCTCAGGGTTATTTTTTGCTTTTACGTAACTTTCCCAAACTTGGGAGGCGCGTTCATATTCTCCTCTTTCGTAAAAATTTTGCGTTAGTCCCACAAGCCTTGGTTGAGTAAAAATTTCGCCCGTTTCATAAAGGGCCCAATGATAGTCACTAGGTTTTAAATGCAGCCCCCGTGCGTCTTCTTTGGCCACCAACCCCTTGCTTTGTAAAAATTCTTTAGCGGTTTGGTAAATAATTTCTTTAGAGCAATTAACTAATGGTGGCACGTCGGGTGGTACACCCAATAATACGCGGTCTTCGTAGGTGTCTGCCCATCTACTTTGGGCTTTTTCAATATCTCTTAGCGAAAGAATGGGGTCAGGCAGGCTATCAATATCAGGATGTTCGCTAGGATTAAGCGAGTCATAGCGCTCGGTAGCCAGGGTGAGAAGAAAATCCTGATCTTCTGACGTTAACGTTATTTTATTTTGACACGAGCCAACCATGCCCCAAGCCCCTTCCTTCCTAATAGTATCTTTAATACTAAGCAATTCTCATGCCGTGCGGTAGAAGGTTTAAATAGACTTGCCGCATCTCTTGGCCCCCAACTTTATAAAATTAAAACAACTTACACAGTTTAACCTTTTTCGGTCTTTGAGTGTCCAACAGAGCAAACCCTGTAACAATTTTTTAATCGAGAGGTGACACGTTATGCAAAAGAAATGGTTCTTTTTTGGATTAGGCATGATGAGTTTACTCATAACTTCTTTGGCCTATAGCCGGCCCTACCAATATAAAATCCGTGATCCTAAAGTGAATACTCGTATTGAACGTAAGTACGATCTAAACCACGATGGGTGGATTAGCCGAAGAGAGCGCCGTATTATTAAAGCCTCGGGCGTGAACACACGCTTCGAATACCGCTGTGATCATAACCATAATGGAGTGATCGATCCAGCCGAAGTGCGCTGCGCCTATTGGTGATAAAATTAGGGAGCCTCCGGAGCCATGAGTTGAGTGTAGAGTGATACGGGATCCTGGCAACTGGGGTCGTTCTGGTAGTCAAAACAACCGACAAAAAGGTTTTTATATTGCTTAGCATGAGGGCTTTGGGGGAGTAAAAAATCAACACCATATAAGAGATAGCCCAAAACGAGCGTGCTTTCGTGCTTCCCGTAATCTAAAGTTTGTTGGATATGATTCCATAAACTTAAAGTCACATTTTCTAATTCACTTTCTGGAATATCCGGATCGCTGCGCATGGCATCGAATTGTTTTAAATAGGCTAAAATTTCTTCATCAGGGTAATAGAGAGGTTGCAAAGAACCAAGCGCTTGTTTCCATTCGTTAATTGTTTTGCCGGGGCGAGCGTCATAAAGCCGAGTGGCGTAAGAAGCAACCACTTTGGGGCCAATGATAGCAATGGGAGAAAGCACGTTTGCCATCACCAATTCGCGATGCGTTGCCTCGTGAAGCAGGAAATAAAATAGCAATTCATATTCCCCTTGAAGCATCATTTCTAGGGCCGCTGGGCGGAGCACAATTTTATCTTGGCTGGGGTTATATTGCGCAAGGCTGGTTGCAAAGGGGTTGGGGCCATCGTCATAGGTTAGTAAAGGTTCCCATTGGAGCGCTAGCATGGGGTGATTCATAGACAACCAATCTAAGAACAGGGGCAACTCTCTTTGATAGGTTGGTGGTGGTGAAACAGCGGGTGTTTGGGATGTAGCAGAAGTAAGGGGTGAGGCATCAGCTAGTTGTTTATAAGCATCGTAATAAATGCCGTTCAGTGTAGTAAATAAGCCCATATAATGAGCCACCGCAACCCCATAGCCAATCAAGTGCCACTGAAGACTTTCGGTACTTAGGGTGAGAAAAATACTAGAGTCAGGATGGTAGAGAACTCCGAGCGTTGGGATACGAGTATTCGTAGAAGCCAAGGGAAAGGGGATTCCAAAGGGTAGGATTTCGCTATTTTCAAGCTGATACGCGCGAAGCAAGACATCAGATATTAGGCGTTCGCTGCCTTTAACGGGGTACACGCAAAACAGGCCATTGTTACTATCTTTGAGCATGGCCAAATAAAGATCGTTAGTGGGAAACGCGATATCAAAGATGTATTGGGCTTGAGGTATGGTGGGCTCTGGACTGACAGTATAAACCTGTCCATCTTTGAAGGATTGAATTTCAACAGAGTGTGGCAGTTGATTACATGTAAGATCGCCCATAAAATTATCCCCTAAGTTTAAAAAAATTTAAAAAGTATTCTCGGCGTCAATTGGATTTGGTTGCGAAGCGCGCTGATGACTAGGCCAACATTTGGCGCAAGACACTCTCGGCGGCCTCAGCTGTAGTGTGGGGAGGTAAGGGTTGGCCATATTCAACGGTGACCGGATAAAAGAATTTTTTAGGCCATTTGAAAAAGACTTTTCCGCCCTCGAAACTAAAGATGCTTCCCCACACATTTTTTAAACAAACGGGGATGATGGGGGCGTGGATGCCTTCCATAATGGTTTCAAATCCCTTTTTAAAAGGTTGCAATTCGCCCGTGCGAGTGATGCCCCCTTCGGGGAAAATGCAAACCAGCTCGCCGGCCTGTAAGCACGCGCGGCCTTGGGCCAGGCTTGCCATCACCGCTTCACGGCCTTCGTAAGGGGCGATCGGAATCACGTGCATGATTTTACAAAAAAAGTGAATCACCGGCATGTCATAAATCTTTTTCCACATGATAAATTTAATAAATCGTTGAATGGTGGCGCCCACTAAAAGTGCGTCAATAAATGAAATATGATTAACCACGAGTAAAGCCGGGCCATGAAAGGGGACATTTTCTTGGCCCTTAATTTTAATGCGATAAAGACTGTGCGTGAGCAGCCAGGCCAAAAAGCGAATGAAATATTCGGGAATGAGGGTGCAAATATAAATAACCACGGCAAGGGTAAGAATCCCCATGATTAAACAGAGCACATCAGGGGCGAGCCCTAATTGAACGGCCAAAAGTTTGTAAAGAAAGGCGCCGATCACCAAAAATAGGGCGTTCATAACCCCAACGGTGGCGAGCACGCGGCCCTTTTCGTTAAAGCCGGCTTCGAATTGCAAAAAGGCAAATAAAGGGATGATGTAAAAACCACCCGAGATTCCTAAGAGAAAGAGAGTCATGCCGCTGGCCAGATAAGAAGTTTTGGTGAAAAATAACAGGGTGCTAAAAAAGGTAAGCCCTATGCCCCCTAAAGGGACCAACCCCAATTCCACTTTTTTGCCCGACAGTTTGGCCGCCAGCATCGACCCAACCCCAATGCCCACGGCTAAGAAGGCAGCGAGCAATGAATTGTAGGTTTCGCTGAGATGAAGAAAACTTTTTCCGTAAACAATAATATTCACCTGAAAAATTAAACCCAATAACCAAAAATAACTATTGCCTAGGCCGGCTAAAAAAAGCCCGCGATACGATTTAAGATAACGCAGGTCTTTGAAGATGGCGCTGAACGGGTTCCAAGGGAAGGGGCCTTTGGCGCCGCTTGGCGCGGTTGGGGTAATAAACCGGCTGGCGAGCGTGCCCATAATCGCAATGACAATACAATAATAGGTGATCACAATGGCGCGATTATGATGAAGGTTGAGCAAAATTCCGGTTAAGGCCTGGCCTGCAATGATGGCAAAAAAAGTCGTCATTTCGACCCAACCATTGGCATGGCTGATTTCTGCTTCGCCCACGGTTTCGGGAATAAAGCCTGCCTTGGCAGGCGAAAAAAAGGCACTTTGGCTGGCCATCAAAAACAAAACAATATTCATGAACGTTGGTTGAGCAGACGCTACAGCCAGAGTACCCAAAATCATAATCGGGATTTCAGCGGCCTTGGTGATTTGCAACACTTTGGTTTTGGCATAGCGATCTGCCAAATAACCCGACCAGGGGCCAAAGATGAGAAAGGGGGCGGTAAAGGCAAGGCTGGCCTGAAACAGCAGTTCTTCAGCATTGGGAAATTGTAAAATGCTGATAAAATAAAGGGAAAGCAGCATTTTGAAAAAATTGTCGTTGAAGGCGCCCAACATTTGGGTCATGAGAAAGGCCTTAAAGCCCTTGGTAAAATAGGCGGGTTTCATTTTAGCTCCACTTAAGGACGTTGATTCCTTTGAAGCGCCTAAAGTCAGCATCCATCGTGAGAATAGAAGCCCCATGTTCGGTAGCAACCGTTGCTAGGTGGGCATCTGAAATCAAGTTGGCAGTGGAGGCGGTATCGCGGATGGCGGCCTTTAAAATATCCCAATAGCGTTCTTGCGGTTCAAGCCTGTGAGCTTGAGGTAAATTGAAGATCGTATCGATAAAGGCAATGGCCTGATTGAAGGATGTGGGTTCTTTAAAAATTCGGTGATTTGTAACAATCCGTAAAAAACCAACCATTGTAAAACTAGTGAGCCCGAGAGGTGCACCTGTTTGAGCTAATTCTTTCAATTTCTTTAACGCTTGAGCATGGTGAGGAGAATCTGAACGGTGGGCGTAAATGAGGAAATTGATATCGAGTAAAATCATGGGTGAATAATATCGGCTTCGTCAAGCTGATCCATGATTTGGGCGGCTGACAATTCCCAAGAATAGCCTGGCATAAGCCCCGGTTTTCCTTTAAAAATAGTCGGTTCAAATTCAACAGGCTTAAGAATTTTTGGCTTTAGCCGGCTTTTTTCTAACAAAGCCAACCGTAACAAATCATTGATCACTTCTTTAGCAGATTTCCCCGATTCGCGGACTTGTTTTTTTAATTTGATGGCTATGTCGTCATCAACTGTCATTGTGGTTCTCATATATGATGCTATGATGCCATAAAATTAGCATCATAGCAAGATGTTTTAACCAACCCATAAGACAGTTATCAGGTGGCAATATAGCCTTGACCCTTGAGGCCTTTGGATTTAAGCCAGGATTATGTTGACCCTCCAAGAGGCCGAAGGCTTTTTTATTAATCCCGAACAGCTTGATTTAGAAAAATATGTGCTGGCCGATTATTTTTTTGAATGCACAGTTGAGCCACAGCTTGCGGCGGCGAGCTTGGCTTGTGAGCAAAGTACTGTGCAGTGGAAACGCCCGGGGGTGAAAGAAGATTTTCGCAAAATTCACGGGGCCTTTGTTTTGAATCTAGAAGTGGTGGGGGAATCGAGCAAGCCTTTATACCCAGAGGCGGCCAGGATTTCAGAACGCTATTCTCGCTGCCGGGTGAGGGTGGCTCACCCCCATATTAATTTTGGGCCAAGGCTCGCTAATCTTTTAACCGCGCTAGCTGGCGAGGGCCCCTTTTATTGTCCGGGCATTACCACTATTAAATTGATGAATCTGGAACTTCCCGATACCTTTTTGCAAAATTTTGTGGGCCCCCAATTTGGGCTAGCGGGCTTGCGTCAAAGTTTGGGCGTGAAGGGGAGGCCTTTTTTTATTGGTGTGGTAAAGCCCAACTTAGGCTTGCCCGTGGGGGATTTTGCCCAGCGGGCTTATGAAGCCTGGTTGGGGGGGTTAGACATTACCAAAGACGATGAAATGTTGGCTGATCAGGTAAATTCGCCCCTCGAGCGGCGGGCCAAGCAATGTGGGCATAGGCGGCAGGCTGCTGAAAAAGAAACTGGCGATAAGAAAATGATGATCATGAATATCAGTGGAGAAGCCGACGAATTATTGGCGAATTACCAAAAAGTAGAAGCAAGCGGAAGTAATGCCGTGATGGTGAATCCTTTCACCATGGGCATTTCGTCGGTGGTGAGTTTGCGCAAAATTTCTAAACTACCTATAATGGGTCATTTTGCCGGTGAGGCCATTAGCTCGCGCATGCAGTATTTTGGGGTGCATACCGTGGTGTGGACCAAACTCTTGCGTTTGGCCGGCTGTGACATGATTGGCCTTTCCGGTTTTGGCGAGCGCATGCACAATACCGACGAAGAAGTCTTGGCCAACGTGGCAGCCTGTTTGGCCCCCCTGGGGCAGATTTCTGCTAGCCTTCCCATCCCCGGTGGCAGCGATTGGGCGGGTAGCCTGCCTCGCGTGTATGAAAAAATTGGCCACGTTGATTTTGGTTTTATTTCGGGGCGTGGGGTCTTTAACCATCCCATGGGGGTGAGTGCGGGGGCGAAAAGCCTGCAACAAGCCTGGGAAGCCGTGCAGCAAGGAACTTCTCTGGAAGTTTATGCACAAGGAAAACCTGAGTTAAAGGAAGCCCTGCGGTTTTTTGGATAATAACCTTACGGCAAATCAGACATTGATCCTTTCACAAAATTATGCGATTATAATTGCATAATATAAAATATACAAAATTTATAAATAAAATCAAATGGTTATAGATACAAAAAGTCTTGAAATTCTCAATCCTTGGTGGGCTAACCCACATGCCCATGAACAGGATCCCCATCTTATCGCCGTTTTGAACAAACCTTGGTATTTTGATCATCCTATAAAAAAAGAACTCCAATTTCAGATGGGGCATTCTTTTTTGATTCGTGGCCCAAGACAAATTGGAAAAACGACATTGATGAAAGAACTCATCGCTCGAGCCATTTCGTTGGATGGCGTCAAGGCAGCCCATTGTTTATTTTTAACGTGTGAAGCCATCGAGAATTATTCAGAATTGCAGCAAATTTTAGTGGATTGGCTAAAAGCAAAACAACATGAGCGGCTTTTCCTTTGCCTTGATGAGATTACTTTTGTGGAGGAATGGCAGAGGGGTATCTTATGGCTTTTAAATTCTGGTTTACTTCGAAAATCCTTTCTTTTGATCTCGGGTTCTAATGCCAGAGATCTTAAAAAAATGGCAGAGCGTTTTCCCGGGAGAAATGTAAAAGAGGTGAGCCTTTTCCCGCTCTCGCTTCGAGACTATGCAGGCCTTCCCTGCTTTCAACACATCGATGCTCATGCTCGGTTTCAAATATATTTAGAAGTGGGTGGGTTTCCACATGCAATTCGTGATTATTGCCAATTAGGTGGGGTTTCTGATGAAACCTATGAAACCTATGCGAATTGGATCTTTGGAGATGCCCATCGTTTTGAACTTTCTCGTGACATCCTCGTGCACATCATGTTTCGGATTTTTGACACACTTACAAGTCAAGTGACGTATCAACGTTTGATTGAAAAATCCCCTGTCAAAAGCCATGAGACCGCGGCTGCCTATGTTGCGCATTTGGAACTTGCTTTTCTGTGTCATGTGCTGGGGTGCTATGATCCCGACAAAGACATGGAGGCCCCGCGCAAGGCAAAAAAGATTTATTTTATTGATCCTCTACTTTATGCGGTGGCAGGAGGATTATTGCGTGGTTTAAAAAATATTTTTGAATGGTGGAAAAATCAACTTCAAGATTCAGAAATGAAAGGGAAGGTTTTTGAGGCAGTGGTGGTTAATCATTTTGCGCGAAAATATAAACGTGTTTATTCTTGGTATTCATCGAACACCCAACGTGAGGCGGATATCTTGGTTCGTGAGGGGGAGCGTCTTCGCCTCTATGAGGTGAAGAGTAGCATGCAAACTGTGCCCCCCATTTTAGGGAAACAGGTTGATATTATAACTCCAGAGAAATTCTATGACTTCTCATCAACCCAAGAAAAAACGTATTGATCTATTGCTGGTAGAAAAAAAACTAGCCCCATCCCGCGAACGGGCGCAGAGCCTCATTATGGCCGGCAAGGTGGTGGCAGATGACCATTTGGTCTTAAAGTCCAGCGAAAAATTTAACTCCAACGCTACCCTTCGCCTCAAAGGCGTTGATCATCCCTATGTGAGCCGGGGCGGCCTCAAACTCAAGGCCGCCCTGGACCATTTTAAAATCTGCGTCAAAGATTTTGTGTGTGTGGATATGGGTGCGTCAACCGGGGGATTCACGGATTGTCTGCTGCAAGCGGGTGCGTCAAAAGTTTACGCCATTGATGTGGGTACCAATCAGCTAGCCTATACTTTGCGTCAAGACCCGCGGGTGATCAGTTTCGAAAAGTTGCACGTGAAAGATTTGCGCCCCGAAATTTTTGCCGAACCCATCAACTTGGTGGTGGTAGATGTAGCCTTTATTTCTCTAACCCAAGTGATCCCTCATTTGGTGCGTGCGATCCCTGGCCAGTGGAATTTAGTTGCGTTGATCAAGCCCCAGTTTGAAGTGGGGAAGGGAGAGGTGGAAAAAGGTGGGGTGATTCATAGCTCGGAAAAACAACAAGCGGTGATAAAGAAAATTTTGGAGTTTCTAAAGGGGTGTGATTTTCAGGTTCAAGGGGTTTTGGCTTCTCCGATCTTGGGTGACAAAGGTAATCAAGAATATCTAGTTTACGCAACGCGTTAAACTCGTAACAACTTTTTTTAAGGTCATTCGATAGATGTCCCGTTATGGGGCCTCCGTCTATTCCATCGATTTCACAGGATAAAATTAGCCAATGGCGGGCAGATGCCTACGCTATGGGCGACGTAGCCGGGGTGCACATTGCCACGGCCACCGAGCACGTGCTGGCCGGTGATTTAGAAGCCGGCATTGGCGAATTAGCCAAAGCAAAGGGGAACCCTGAGGCCGATCGTTTACTCAAGCTATGGGAAGATTTGCGTTTAAACCGCCAAGGCCTCGTGGTCTTAGGGGTGGCTCAAGACATCGCTCGAATGTTGGCCGGGGCTGAAAGCTTCGATGCCGTTTCTCATCAAGTGAGTTGGCAAAAATTAGAACAAGCCATTGCGGCTGGCAAAAGCTTTTCACAAGCCTATTCAAATCTTTCTGATGAAGAAAAAACGCACATTGCCCAAGCCCTGGGTGGTCACGGTTTTTTAACCCAACTCCGCCAAATCGCTTCCGCCAGTCATCTAGAAATCTTAAGCCAACAACTTTTGGCTTTAGCTTCGAGCTATAACTTGAGCGAAGGCCACGAAGCCGGTGCCTTAGTTGTTTATCAATCTTTAGATAGCGGCCTCATGGGATTAGCCAAGGGCAAAGTGGTGGCCGATGCCAGCATGGCCTTGAGTGTGATGCAGGGAGAAGGAAAATACAAAACAGCTGAAGTGGTGCATGCCGCGCGTGGGCTGCAAGGCAGATTAGGTAGCCTGAATATGATGGGGATGCTGATCACTGGGAGTTTGCTCTCGCGGTGGGTGAAGGGCTGGGTGATGCAGCGAGGGATAGGTTTAGTGGAGGGAGCAAGTCAAGCGAGGGTGTGGGAGTTATTATCGGCAACGACTGCAACTGCGGCAGAAGTGACGTATGTGACAGCCTGGATGGAAATGAGCCAGCATGGGGAAATCAACTGGGGTCGTTATTGGCAAACCTGGGCGCATAATGCGGTTATTTTTGGGGGAGTGAGGGCTGGGGTTGGCATAGGGTTGGCGGGGCGAGAAGCGATTCATGGGATCAATGCAGCGGGATTAGCGACGAGACATTTGGAATATTTGAAGGTGACGGAGGGGGTTGCAAGACATGCGGTGCCGATATGCGGGGGTGCATGCAACGGCCACGACGGCGGAGTTAGGTGCGGCGGGCTATTTGGTGCGAGCGGCGATACCGCAGGTGCATCGATTTGAAACCAGGCAAGCTTTGGAAGCACGGCTGCATCGCAGCATTGCGCGAAATCCGCGGCTCACTCGCATTTACGAACATGCGGGGCGTAATTTGCCGGGCTTTTTCAACAACCTCCCAGCGGGCCTGGCCGCGGGGCCAAGCCTTGCCTGGGCAGCCGCAGGTCGTGGGCGACCTCCCCAAACTTGGATGATGAGCGAACAAGGCCCCAACGCAAAGGGTGGTAGAACCTCGGATCCCCGTAAAACCAGGGTTAGGGAACTCCTGGATGAAATTAACAAAACCAAAGAGGCAGCCCCAGCGCGTGCAAGATTAACCGCGTTGCGAGAAGAAGGCCTGTTGGCCGACGCCCTCTTGAAAATCGAAGCGGATGCAGCAGAGACAGGGGGGTTTGATGTCAGGGATTATGAACTGGCTTCGGGGGCCTTAAGATTCATGGAGAGAGATTTTGCCGACCATTATCGCGAGCCCAGGCAAGTCCCTTTTGGGGAAAAATTGGACTTAATTCAGCGAACGCTCGATGATCGTGAGATCAACGTTGCGAATTTTATGCAGGGCATTGTCTTAGACCCTAATACCATCGATCATTTTTACAAGATTGCTCAGATCGCCGATTTTATGGTTCATCATTGGAGGATCTTGCGCCCCTTTGAAAGGGGGAACCTTCCCACCACGCTCACCGACTTGTTGATGAAGCGACCCGGACGTTTGGCTGACCGAGGGAGCTGCCATCCTGCGGCTGTCTTGGCTGCTCATTTGGGGCACCGGGTAGGGGTGGAGTTCCAGACCCTTTCTCCTGAACGGCACGTTGCCCTTTTTACCCCGCAAGGGGGTGGGCTTTATTTCGAACCACAGAGCGGAGATTTGCTGCCCCCTGCCTATTATGAGTCAAAAAAACAGGTTTTGAATGCCGATCAACAGCCACAGCCTGTAGAGGCCCTCTTGACCAATCCCTTACTTAGGTTTGCAAGAAGTTCAGAACATCGAGACAAAATAGTGGTTTTACTCGAAGCGCTAGGGCTGGAGACGACTACTGTTCAGATAAATAAAGCTTTTTTTCTAGCAGATAAAGGGCTTAAAAAAGAAGCCATCGCTCACTTGCGAATCTTTGTTAGCCAGCATCCGCGCTATGTTTTTGCTCGCGTTGCCTTAGCGCAGTGGTTGATAGAAGAAGGGGGTGATGCCACCACTGAAGTTGAGGTTAGGCAACACCTAGAAGCAGCCGTGGCGATTTTGACCGTGCGAGCAGGGGGAGAGGGCAGGGCCTACCAAGGGTCTCATTTGTGGGTGGACGATCATACTGCTCAAGCGGCCTTTGCCAATTTAGGGGGCATGTATTTGGCTGAAACCAACTATGACAACGCTGTCAGGGTGCTCGAGTTGGGTCATAAGCTTTTTCCTCAAGGCCAAGAGATACAAAACTTATTGGTTGAAGCCTATCATGTGCAATTGGAGGCAATCAAGCGGCAGTCTTATGCTACTGATGCCCGCCAACGTACCAAGGCATTCCGCAATACATTCCGGAAGGCTCGCGAGGTATTGCTTAAGTTGGCCCAATTCAGGCCCAATGCGGTTGAAGTTTATAGTGATTTAGGAACGACTAGCCTAGGGCAAGGTTATTTAGACGAAGCCATAGCCTATTTTCGTCACGCGGCTACTTTAGAGCCGGAGGTAATAGTCCCATTTTTATTGACCCAAATTGAACTTCTTGAAACAAGGCGGGATTACGCCACTGCCTATGCTTTAGCCAAGGCCTTTGCAGACGATTTGACCACTCACGATCCTGTACTAGTGGCGAGAGCATTGGCCTGGCAGCCACCCCCCTTGACTCATGACCCCCTCGAGAGAATTCCATTAGATCACTTGGCTCAAGATTTTGCCGAGGGGCGTGCCCATGCTTGGCCCGATCTCTTGAAGTTGGTTGCAGCAGGCAGGATTGCCGAGGCCTATCTGGTAGCAGAAGAGTTAACTTATCCCAACGGGCATACGTCTGTAAGCGCATTGACGCCATTGGTGCAAGGTTTGGAGGCTTATTTTGAAGGATTCAGGCAAGACCCCTTACGATTCCCTGCATTTTTAGATGCATCAAGAGAGCTGGCCGAACAAGCGATTAGGGGAGGCATTTCTTTAAACCACGGTGGCAGCGATTATGATCTGCTTTATCGGTTGGCCCAACTAAAGACTTATTTTGGTGGCCCCGCGAGCGTGTTAACCCCCTTCCGCAGCAGGTGGGAATATCCCACAGAATTAGCCGCCCTGTTGCGGGGAGAGTTAGGTGCCTATCCTTATACCGAACCCACTTACGCCTTGAACGCCCTGGCTGCCCATCTGGGACACCAAGCCGGCATTGCCTTTCGCGCCGTGCCCCTGGATCGCAATTACGCACTCTGGGCGCCCCTGGGGGAAGGTGCATTTTTTGACCCATTTCGGGGCAAACTTTATCATCCCAAACGTTACGTGGGCGCGGGGCGGGTAGCGGCAAGGCATTTGGCCGAGCCCCCCGGCTTAGAGCATCTTTTGGCGGTTCCATTGGCTCAGTGGGCCGCACGAGGTTCTGTTGATGAAGGGTTGGTTAGGGTGAAACGTTTAGGCACACAGTTTCTTGCCGATCGTAACATCTTGATAAGATCTGCTGAAAAACACTATCGTTTGGGCCAAGTAGCCGATGCTGAAAAGATTTTAAGGGACATGCTTGCCCGAGATCCTCATCAACTCGATGCCTTTGCGCTGCTCTCAGAAATCTTGGTTAATGAGCGTCGCTTAGCTGAAGTAGCAGCTCTGATCCCTGAATCCGTACGAAAGGGTTTGCTCAGCTACCACGAGGCATTGGGTATTGACGGCCTCATGGGCTATCCACGGCAGACCATGGCCAAGTTAAACTACAGTGTTGGGGTCTATTTTCTTCACCAACACGATGAAGCCAAGGCCATCCGCCATTTGGAAATGGCATTGCGTTTAGACCCTAATTTTCACGAACCCCGCGAGGGCTTGCTTAGGGTGTATCTCCGACAGTTTGATGATTATTATGACCGAGCTTCTTATGGGATGGCCGCTGAAATAGGGCAGAAATATCTCGAGTTCTTACCGCCCGGCCACGATACCCATTCAACCATGTTATGGAATATAGGGCGGGCACATTTAAAAGATAAATTACCCGACCGAGCCATCGAATTTTGGTTGGGGCACATTGCAGAGTCCGATCACTTAGCCCTGGTGCTTTCGGAATACATGGTTAAAGAGGCCCAAATAAGCGGCCCCTCGGCCTATGAGCCCTTTGCCCCCTTGTTCGAAAAAAGACCCACCCTGCGTCAAGAAGTGCGTCAAACGGAGGCCTACCTTGGTTATGAGCCCAAGTAATAATGGGCGAGCAGTGTAGAAATGAGATTCCACGAGGCATGTAGCCCAAGGGTTGCCAAGGTAGAACCGGTATGCCAGCGCGCCAGCCCCAATAAAATTCCACCCCCCAAGATGATGCCCATGAAGATTCCGTGGTATTGAAAGTGCGTCAAAGCCCAAAGCAAGGCGGGGATGATAATAGCCCCGGGCACGGCTAGCCTAGTGGTGGCAATGCCTTGGTAAAGCAACCCACGAAACACTAATTCTTCTAATAAAGGTGCAGCGATGATGAGCGCAATCCACAAGAGGAGCAGAGACCCTGCATTTTTGTAGATGGTTTCCATAAATTCATGCACGACGGGAAAGCCTAACTTCTGCATCCCATATTCGCTGCAAACTAAATAGGCGATCAAAGTGATCTGCCAAAATAAATAACGAGGCCAGGCAAATTTTTTGAGGGCCAAATAACGAGCGACCGGTAGCCCTTGCATTTTCAAAAATCCCCCGAGCAAGGCGGTGCAAAACAAGGCGCGAGCTAAAGTGGTGAGGCTAAAATAAATACCATCGAAACTTAAATTGTGGACATAAAGCGCAAGATCGCTTTCGGGGTGGCGCCAAGTTTGTATGGCCATGAATCCCATGCCTACCACGAGTTCGGCGCCCACAAACAACAGGGCAATGGCTAAAAAAATACCTAAAGTGGCCCAGAGGCTTAATCTTTCCATGGCTTTCTCAAAAAAATATGCTACGTTACTGTGTCATTGCGAGGCCAGCAGGGCGAAGCAATCTCTCTTACTTCGCAATGGTGGCTTTTTATTATGAAACTGAAGCTCGCCTTTCGATTACTAATCGCGATTCCCCTATTCGGCATTCAAGTTGCTTGTAGTCATACGCAAGGTTCAATTCACAAGGCCAAAGGCAGGCCGCCTCCACAAAGGGCCCTGCCGTGGGCAGGCGAAAAAGAAGTAACACCGGCAGCCCCCGATGCCATTCTCAATTTCCTCGATGCCCAACTCTTTGCCTTCCGCGGTGCCAATTCCCAAGCAGAAAACGCCCTACAACGTGCGGTAGAAGCGGATCCAGAGTCGGCTTATTTACACTATGAATACGCCCGCACTTTAACCGAGACCCATCAATTGCCACAAGCCCTGGTGCAAGCCAAAGCAGCCACTCATCGCGAACCCAGCAATAGCCGATATCATGTGTTAGTGGGGCAGGTCTATTCTTTACAAGAAAATCATGCGGCGGCACTGCAAGAATACCGCACCGCTATTCGTTTAAATGCTACCTATGAAGATGCACATAAAATGTTGGTGAGGGAATATCTGTTGATGAAGAATTACCCAACCGCCCTGGTGGCTACCCAACAGTGGATTCGGCAAAACCCCAAGGCCAAACTAGCCTATTATTCGTTGGGGTCGATTTATTCGGTGCAACTAAAAAATGACGCACAAGCCATTATCGCATTCAAAAAGGTTTTAGATTTTGATCCCGACGACATTCGGGCATTGGCAAGCCTGGCCCGCATTTACATCGATGCTAAAAAATTTAAAGAAGCCGAAGGTTACATGAGTAGATTAGAAAAGCTCGCCATTGGCGATTTAGACATTACCCTGCGGGCGGGCATTCTCTACTTTCAATTGCAAAATTACCCCGAGGCTGAAAAACGCTTTGCCAAGGTGTTGCGGTTTAATCCCAATAGCGACCAGTTGCTTTATTATTTGGGGCTCACCTATGAAGTGCAAAAAAAGATGGATGAAGCCGTTAACGCTTATGCCAAACTACCCCCCGATTCGACCCTATTTCACGAGGTCTCGATTCGCAAATGGGTGCTATTATTTGACCAAGAAAAATATAAACTCATTGAATCTGAACTCAAGGCCTTACTTAAGAAAAAAGCCGACCCTGACTATTACGATATTTTAGCCGCCGTACTAAGTAAGCAAAATCGATATTCCGAAGGCATTGCTGTTTTAGAAAAAGCACTCGTAACCTTTGCCGGGAGTGAAAAATTATTATTTTCTTTGGGAGTTGCCTACGACAAAGTGGGGAAGGTAGAAGCGAGTGTCACCACCATGCAAAAGCTCTTAGAGGTTAATCCCAAAAGCCCGATGGCATTGAATTATGTGGGCTATGCCTGGGCCGATCAAGGCATTAAGTTGCAAGAGGCCTTGGAGCTTATTCAGAAGGCAATCAAACTAGATCCCGCCGATGGTTATATTACCGATAGTTTAGGCTGGGTTTATTTTCGCTTAGGCGATTTAGAAAAGGCGCTCTTTTATTTAAAAAAGGCCGACCTTATGGCGCCCAACGAATATACCTTGCTAGATCATTTAGGTGAGGTTTATCGCAAGCTCAATCAAGAGACCAAAGCCCAAGAATATTTTCGCCGGGCCTTAAAATTATTGGAAGAAAAGAAAACCTTAGATCGGCGCGAAAAAGAAGACTTAGAAAAAATTCGAAAGAAAATAACGCCATGAGCTTTATTCTGTCATTGCGAACCAAGGGAATTCTCTGTCATTGCGAGCCAAGGGAATTCTCTGTCATTGCGAGCCCAGCAGGGCGAAGCAATCTCTCTGCGTCTAACCGGTGGGATTGCCACGCCCGTTGGGCTCGCAATGACAGAGAGTCCCCTGGGTTCGCAATGACAGAGTTCCGCGCAATGACATGTTTTTTATTAGCTTTGATCTTGGTTTGGCCAGGGGTCGCCTGGGGCGATGATCCCGCAGTGGCCTGTCTTGGCGTTAAGGCCGTGGCCCAAGTTGATTTAGAAGCGAAAAAGAAAAAGCTGCATTTTGATTTAGTTATCGAAGCCCAGGCCCCCGATCAAATCCGCTTTGAAATGCTCGACGATTTTGGCCAAACTCTTTATCAGTTTGAAGGCGATGAAAAGCAGTTCAAAAAAATTTTTGGTTTTAAATTAAAACGCAAAGAATGGGTGGATCTATTCTTGAGGCAATCTTCTGGAAACTCCATGTTGCTTAAGCTCAAACGGCCGAAGGTGCAACTTCATTTTTATTTTCAATCATGGGAGTGTGACAAGTGAAACTAAGGTTGAAGATTGCTTTACTATCATGGATCCCCGCCTTCGCGGGGATGACATTGATGCTTAGTTGCTCAAGTTGGCAGCCACCCAAAGATCCTTACACCTTGATCGATCATATGGGCGGCGAGCCCGATGTGCTCAACCCCATCTTGGGGCAAGATGTTTATGAAAGTAGGGTCGATAATTTCATTTTTGATTATTTGATTATTCGCGACAATAAAACCCTAGAGTTTGTTCCCAAAATTGCCTGGCGTTGGGAGGTGAGCGATGATCATTTAGAATACATCTTTCATTTGCGCAAAGATGTGACCTGGCACGATGGCCAAGCTTTAACGGCCGATGATATTTTGTTTAGTTATGACCGCATTCGAGACCCCAAGGTAAATGCCGCGCACTTACGCAATTATTATCAAGACATAAAGTCGGTTGAAAAGCTCGATGCCCACACGGTTAAATTTACCTATGCTCGGCCCTATTTCCGAGCCTTGGAATTTATTGGGGGCATGCCCATTTTACCTCGTCATTTATATGGTTCGGCCGACAACCAACTCAAAAGTTTTTCCGAACATTCTTGGGTTAGGCAGTTAGTCAAAGACGACAGCTACGATTTTAACACGGCGGCAATCAATCGCCATCCGGTGGGGTCAGGTCCTTATGTTTTCAAAAAGTGGGAATCGGGGGCGGCCATTGTTTTAGAGGCCAATCCCAATTATTGGGACAAACAACACACCCCCGAGATTAAGCGGATTTATTTTAAAATTGTATCGAACGATACGGTCGCCTTGCAAATGCTCAAAAAAGGCGATTTAGACCAGGCTGGTTTAAGGCCCATTCAGTGGGTTAAACAAACTCAATCTGAAAAATTTCAAAAGAAGTTTTACCGTTTTCAATATTCAAGTTTAGGCTATCGTTACATTGGGTGGAATGCCAAGCGCCCTTGGTTTAAAGATGCAAGCGTGCGCAAGGCCTTGTCGCACTTAATTAATCAAAAAGAGATCGTTGAAAAACTCGAATTTAATTTGGGCGAAGCTTCCACTGGCCCCTTTTCGCCACAAGTTTATGGTTATGACCATAGTTTGCCCCCCATCGAGTTTAACCCCGCTTCGGCCAAACAATTGTTGAAAGCGGCGGGTTGGGAAGATCATGACGGCGATGGCGTTATTGACAAAGATGGAAAGCCCTTTCGCTTTACATTCCTTTTTCCCGCCGGGGCTCGTTTTTATGAACGGCTGGGGAGCATCATGAAAAATAACATGGCACGGGTGGGGATCGATGTAACTTTAAGTCGGATAGAATGGTCAGTGTTTTTACAAAAAGTCAACCAACGTGATTTTGATGCAGTGTCTTTAGGCTGGAGTGGCAGTTTTGACCCCGATCCTTACCAAATTTGGCATTCTTCTCAAATTAAAGAAGGGCATAATTTTGTCAGTTTTCAAAATGCCGAGGCCGACAGCCTCATCGAACAAGTGCGAGTGACCTTTGATCAGGCCGAGCGCGACTTGTTGCTTAAACGCATCCATCGCATTATTTATGATGAACAGCCTTACACATTTTTGTATGCTACCATGAGTTTGGTAGCCCTTGATAAACGGTTTAGCAACGTACAGCTCTATCGCGGTGGCCTTGACCCCTTAGAATGGACAGTCAAGGCCGCGCCATAAACAACTATGTTAAACTATATCTTCAAACGCCTGTTACTCATGATTCCCACCATGCTGGGCATTACGCTGGTTACATTTTTCATGATCAAGCTAGCCCCGGGCGATCCCATTACCATGAAACTCAATTTAGAAGGGTTGGCTAAAAGCGAAGAAGTTTCACCTGAGGTCATTAAAATGATGCGTCGGCAATATGGCTTAGATACGCCATTGCCCACCCACTACGATCGACTCATCAAAAACCTAAAACCCCAATGGTTAGCCAAAGCCGGGCGTTGGTTTGGTGAAAATGCCATTCAGTATCGCAAGTGGTTCCTTCGTATTGCCGTGTTTGACTTTGGGCGTTCGCTTAAACCCGATCGTCGCCCCGTGCTTGATAAAATCCGCGAAGCCTTGCCCGTGACTTTAACTCTCAACATTTTAGATATCATCATTGTTTATACAGTGTCGGTGCTGTTGGGGGTTTATTCGGCTCTAAATCGCAACACCCTCAAAGATAAAATCATGATGGTGGGGATGTTTGTCCTTTACAGTTTGCCCAGCTTTTGGATCGCTATTTTGTTGCTCATGTATTTTGCCGGGGGCGAACATTTTTCATGGTTCCCTTTAGGGGGCTTTTTGTCCGATGGCATGGACACCGCAGCTTGGTACGCTAAGGCGGGCAACATTGTATGGCACCTGGTTTTGCCGGTTGTGGTGATGGTGTATGGCAGTTTTGCTTTTTTGAGCCGCTTTACGCGTGCCAATATGCTCGAGGTGCTAGGCCAAGACTATGTGCGCACCGCGCGGGCCAAGGGGCTTAGCCCAGGGGTGGTGATTTGGCGCCATGGTTTACGCAATGCCATGATTCCACTCATCACGCTCATTGGTACCCTGTTGCCTGAATTGTTGGGTGGCTCGGTGATCATTGAAGAGATTTTTAATATTCCCGGCATGGGGTTGTTAAGTTTTGAATCACTGAAGGCGCGCGATTATACCACCATTATGGGGATTGCGACGATTTCAGCAGGGTTAACCTTAATTAGTTTATTTTTAGCGGATCTAGCCTACAAGTGGGCCGATCCGCGCATTACGTTTGAAAAATTATGATGTCATTTATGGATCCCGGGCTAGATCCGGATTGATGTGCCCCCGTCATCCCGGGCTTGACCCCGGATCCAAGTCCGGGGCAGGCCCGGGATCCATGATGGAAGAAATTAATATGGAAAAAGTCTTGAGTTACCGCCAAATGGTATGGCGACAATTTAAAGTCAGTTGGCTTAATCGCTTGGGCCTATGTATCGTGATTCTGCTTGCCCTCATGGCTTTGTCTGCCCCTTTCTTGGCCAATGGCCGGCCTTTGTTGTTGCGTCATGAGGGCAGCACTTATTTCCCTGTTTTGCAAAACCTCTGGCCCTTTTCGTATCTCAAACTTTATCCTCAAATCGATGACGATACCTGGCAAACGATGATGGAAGAAACCGGTTGGGCCTATTTTGCCCCCGTGCCTTATTCACCAGGCGATTATGATCTTGACGCAAGTCTCTTAGCCCCAAGTTCGGCGCATTGGTTAGGCACCGACGAACAAGGCCGCGACATTTTAAGCCGCATGATTCATGGTAGTCGCATCTCATTGTCCGTCGGTTTCGTGGCGGTGTCGATTTATACCTTGATTGGGGTTTTCTTCGGGGCGCTGGCTGGCTATTTTGGTGGCAAAATGGATTGGATTCTCTCTCGCGTCATTGAGGTAATGATTTGTTTTCCAACATTTTTCTTAATCATCACGATCATCACTCTCGTGGGAGGCTCTATTTATAATATCATGATCGTCATTGGCCTAACCGGCTGGACCGGTATTGCCCGGCTCATTCGGGGGGAATTTTTAAAACTGCGTCATCAAGATTTTATCGTGGCCTGTCGAGCGCAGGGTATGGGGGTCTTTCGCATCATGCGCAAACACCTCTTGCCCAACGCTTTAGCGCCGGTATTTGTGTCAGCCACTTTTGGGGTGGCCAGTGCCATTTTGGTGGAATCGAGCCTTTCGTTTATTGGCTTTGGAGTGCAGCCGCCCACCCCCAGTTGGGGCGATATCCTTTCGCAGGCCAGTGATTTTATCGATATCGCTTGGTGGTTAACATTATTTCCGGGTATAGCTATCTTTTTGACGATCACGGCGTTTAATTTGGTGGGAGAGGGGTTGCGTGACGCCATTGATCCAAAACTCAAGAGTGTAGAATGAAAAAAGCTGCGGATCCATTATTGTTAAAAGTCAAAGACCTGGTTACGACCTTTACGCTTAAAGGCAAAAAACTCGTGGCGGTCGACCACGTGAGTTTTGACCTACGGCGGGGGCAGATTTTGGGGATTGTGGGCGAATCGGGCTGTGGCAAGACGGTCACTAGTTTATCTTTAATGCGGCTGGTTGATGCCCCGGGTAAGATTGAATCTGGAGAAGTCTTTTTATTTACCAGCCAAGAAGAGCAGCCTGCCTTGCCGGTTGATTTATTGAAACTCAACGAAGAAAAAATGTGCGAGGTGCGAGGGGCCAAGATCGCCATGATCTTTCAAGAACCCATGACCAGCCTCAACCCGGTTTATACGGTGGGCCAACAAATTATGGAGGCCATTATTTTGCATCAAAAGGTCAATAAAGGGCGGGCCCGCGAGTTGGCGATTGAAATGTTAACCAAGGTTAAAATCCCTGACCCCGAACGTCGCATTGATGACTACCCTCACCAAATGAGCGGTGGCATGCGGCAACGGGTGATGATCGCCATGGCCTTGTCTTGCCACCCCGATATTTTAATTGCCGATGAACCCACCACCGCGCTGGATGTAACGGTGCAAGCGCAAATTTTACAATTAATTCGTGAATTGGTTGCCGAGATGGGCATGGCGGTCATCCTCATCACCCACGATTTAGGGGTGGTTTCGCAAATTTGTGATGAAGTGTTGGTGATGTACGCCGGCATGGTGGTGGAGCAGGCTCCCGTAGGGCGGCTACTTAGTTTACCCAAACATCCCTACACGCTAGGGCTACTGCATTCCATCCCCACCTTGCGTCAAAAAACCGGAACTCTTGCGTCAATTCCTGGCAAGGTCCCTGATTTGGCAGAATTACCAGAGGGCTGTCGTTTTGCCGACCGCTGCTTTAATGTGAGCGCGGCTTGTCACTTAAAAGTGCCAAGCGAAAAGTACGTAGGAGAAGGGCAGAATTTACGATGTCTGAATTATTAATCTTTTGTCATTGCGAGCCTTTTATTCTCTGTCATTGCGAACCCAGCAGGGTGAAGCAATCCAATGCGAAGCATTGTCCCGAGGTTTTGCGAGGGATCTCTTCGTTTGTAAGAGATCCTTCGGCTAAAGCCTCAGGACGACCTTTGGTCGGATTGCCACGCTCGGTATCATGGGTCCCCGCCCCCCGATCGGGGTCGAGGGCATACTTCGCGGGGATGACATCGTTCGCAATGACAGAAAACATGTGCTTTGTAATGATATGAAATTATGACTGAACTTCTTAAAGTTGACAATTTAGTGAAACATTTTCCCATCCGCAAGGGATTTCTGGGCCGCACCGTTGGCCAAGTGCAAGCGGTCAATGGGGTGAGTTTTACCTTGCAAAAGGGCAAGACTTTGGGTCTTGTTGGCGAGTCGGGCTGTGGCAAAACCACGCTGGGGCGCATGATCATGCGCCTGATTAACCCAAGCCAAGGCAAAATTTATTTTGACAGCACCAACCTTACCGATCTTACCGAGGGGCAATTGCGGCCCTTGCGCCGGCATTTTCAAATGATTTTTCAAGACCCTTATTCTTCACTCAATCCCCGGATGCGAGTGGGGGACATTTTAGAAGAACCCCTCATCGTGCAAAAAATTGGGGATTATCCAGAACGGCAAAAACAAGTGGAGGCCATGCTCGACCGAGTGGGGCTGCCGCACAACGCCCGTAGCAAATATCCCCACGAATTTTCCGGCGGCCAGCGCCAACGCATTGGCATTGCCCGTGCCCTCATGTTGCATCCGCAATTAGTCGTGGCCGACGAGCCGGTGAGCGCGCTCGATGTTTCAATTCAAGCCCAAATTATTAATCTTTTAAAAGAGCTGCAGCAAGAGATGAACCTCACCTATATTTTTATTGCCCACGATATTAAAGTGGTGCGGCATATCAGCGACGAAATTGCGGTGATGTATTTGGGCCACGTGGTAGAAACCCTGCCTGCCGATCAGCTTTTTCAATGCCGTCATCCTTATACGCAGGCCCTGTTGGGTAGTGTGATGGAGGTTTCGGTGGAGCGTAAACCCCCTAAATTATTGGGCGGTGAGGTGCCTTCGCCCATCAATCTTCCGGAGGGTTGCGTTTTTCACAAACGCTGTCAGTATGTCCAAGACCTTTGCAAAAACACACGGCCCGGCTTAGAAACCTTTGAACCTGGCAAGTGGGTGGCCTGCCATTTGGCCCGAGAGATTCCACCCGTAAATTCCAACGGATCTTGACATGCCTTCCCCTTGTAATCTATGAAGGGGAGATCTGTCATGCAATACTATGAAGAAATTATTTCTAATCCTAACTCTTTTTTTAATCTTCACGGCCTGTTTTTCAGCACGGCAATCTGGGGTGAATAAAAACGTTTCGGCCGTTGGTTTAAAAGTTCCCAAAAAAGGGCTCACCATCGATGCCAACTATGACCCTCGGTTAGATAATTTAATCCCTGGCTATAAAGTTATTACCATTGCGTTAACCAATAATTCCTTCGAGGTCTTAAAACTCAACCCGCTCAAAGACCGCTGGGTTATTGAAGATGCCAATGGTCGCAAACACAAGGCCACCAATAGTGTTCGCATTCAAGACCCTCGGGTGTTTGCCATGTTGCCTGCCCAGGTCAAAAAATTGATCGACTATCCCAGTGGCATATCCGTGGGCTATACCGAAACCTTTGATGTATTTTTTCCCGAAGATACCGATTTAGAGGCGTTTCGTTCGGTGAGTTTTTATAACTCAGGGTTGGGTGAAAATTTTGATATTGTTTCAATTGCCGAAGATGATCCTCGGCACCAACAAGCCCCGGCCGAAGTTGAGGTGCCTGAAAATTTCCCCAATCAATACAAGCAATACTATAACCCTAAAAAAATTCCCACCAAAGGCACTTTTAAAAAAATAAAATCAGCTCAAAACGAGCAAGAAGAGGAATTCGTTCAGTGAACTCGTGCAAAACCTATGAACTTCCTCCTCGCAAATTAGGGGAAGAAATTGCCAACAGCATCACCCACGGTATTGGCTGGTTATTAGCCATCGTGGGGCTGATTGTGTTGGTGGTTGAAGCCGCTCAATTTGGCAATGCGTGGCACATTGTGAGTTGCAGCATTTATGCCGCAACCCTGGTTTTCATGTATGCCGCGTCAACACTCTATCACAGCCTCACCAACCCTCGGGCCAAGTTTGTCTTTCGCGTCATCGAACATTCGGCCATTTTTATTTTAATTGCTGGCACCTACACACCGTTGACCTTAGTAAGCTTACGTGGGCCCTGGGGTTGGTCGATCTTTGGTGTGGTGTGGGGCATTGCCATCGTCGGCATTCTTTTTAAGACTTTATTACGCAAGCGATTTTCATGGTTATCAACCCTCTTGTACGTGTTGATGGGTTGGATCATCGTTGTCGCCCTCAAGCCCCTGTTGCAAATGTTCCCCGCCGCTGGGCTAAAATGGCTCTTATGGGGCGGGCTTTTTTATACCGTGGGGGCCGGCATTTATTCCCTCAAACGCCTCCCTTATGGCCACACCGTTTGGCACGTCTTCGTGCTAGCCGGCAGTGCCTGTCATTACTTTGCGATTAAGTTCTACGTTATTCCTTGAGTACTAAATAAGGAGAAGATTCTTTTTGAATGTAACACTCTTAAAATTCGCACTTCTTTTGAATGAAGTTTATAAATAATGCGGCAAGGAGTGATGATAAGTTCGCGGTAATTCTCAAATAAAGTTCCTTTAAGTTCTGGAACTTTTCTTCCTCTTTCAGCAAAATTTTCCAAAGATTTAATTTTGTTTTTCAAGAGAACTTTAAATTTCTCAGCAGCCATGGGTTTGTCGAGGCGAATGTACTGAATCATTCGCTCAATGTCTTTTTGGGCAGGGTTGGAGAGAAAGATTTTTCTTTTCATTACATCTTATCGAGTTGAACTTCGAAATCTTTCCATTCTGAAAAATCACCACATGCAAATGCGGTTTCGCCGGCGAGGATGGCATCAATCATTTCGAGCCGTTTAAGTTGTTCCTGATATTCTTGAACGTCCAGGCAAACCATGGCGGCCCTGCCATTTTGAGTAATTAAAATAGGCCTACGAGTTTGACGAATTTTTTTGATAACCCTTCCTGCCTGATGCATGAGTTCCGTTACAGGGATAATGTCTTGTTTAAGGTTCGATTTCATATAATTTAAATCTAATTTAAATTTACTATTATTCTAGAAAGATTGCAAGTAGTGGTTCCTTCCACTGTAACCCTTTCACTAGGGATAAATCGTATATGGCATTCCTTTTTGTTGCAGCTTTTGATAGATTTGTCTTGCTTGGTCCCCTCTCACGATCATGGCCCTTGTATTGGCCCCTTCGAAAATTTTAACTGCATTTTGCTCTGGATTAGGAATCATATCCGACGAACCAACTCCTGTTTGAATATGAATTTCATCGGATCCTATGAAGTGAAATAAAAGAGCAATGTTATTATAGGGGTTTGATTCCGTGGAATTTTTGGCTGGATTTCGGACAATAGCTAGCGAGTCAACCTTGCAGCTTTCTCCCGGCCTTTTACAGTGAGTTGTTTGAAAGGTTAGCATAGTGGCAACCAAGTCACTCTGTGCCTCAAGTGCAACATCCAGCATTTGTAGGGCCAGAGGGAGTCCGTTGGCCAAATTTTCTCGATGTTTGCCTTTTTGAGTCTCAAAAGCAGTGGGGCCGAACAAAATAAAAGCCCTTTTCCATGGGGGCTTGGCATCGGGATGATTAGAATCCGTCAGTTGGATGACCTGTTTCTTTAGAAACCTGTCAAAACCTTGAGGTGTATAATAATGAGTATGTAGAGATTCTCCTTCTTCACGCCGTCCAACAATGGCTATGGGAAGAGGTTGCCCTTCCTCAGGAAAACCTTCAATTTGCACTGGATACGTTCCTCCAGCACTATCTTTGCATTGATAGAGATAACGCCTGGATCCGTAGTCCTCGCACTCTGTAAGAACAAAAATTCGATTAGGAACAAACCACACCCTATTACCCCTTAATCCACCCCAAACTAGTCAAGTTATCAGTTATTTTAAAAAAGGGTTGTGTCAATATTTGTGCTTCGGAACCCTTTCCCAACATGGCGCCTGCCATTATTTTGCGATTAAGTTCTACGTTATTCCTTAAATCGGAGTAGAATTTTCTATACTCGTTAGTCTAAAATAGATGGCGGTATAGATGATGAGACCTTTAAAAGTATTGTCTGAGGTGATTTCGCAAGGCGCTCCCGAGAACATTTGATAGACTGTGGCATAAAGGAAAGAAGTCAGAAAATCCTCGTTCCAACCCGCCTTTACCAAGCCGTCCTGGCTTAAACAAGTCCACGCCCAACCTGGCGGAGGAGTGGGTGAATCATAAATAAGAGAATCAATTTGTTGTGTGGCATGCCTTGCAAAGCCTTGCGGGTCATACTTAAGGTCTGGAGAGGCTGAGGCTAGGAGGGCAGATTCTAGAATGGTTTGATTTAACATTTGAGAATAGGCCGCAAGGTTGATCATGCCAGTAAGGGTATCAGCCTTATCAACCGAACAGTTATTTGTGTGTTTTTGCCCACTTGCTGCCACTTCAGGATGCTGCCACATCGCAAACTCTTGATTGAAGATCCGTTGCCGCCACGCCACTTGCGTGTAAGCTTCAGTTTCGTTCAATGCCCAGCCGATAACTGGGCCTGCCTCACCCTGGCATTGCCAAGCATAGCCCTTTAAAAGGGTCGATTCGTCTGAAATCAAAAAGGCATCGGCGCCTTGCAGATCAGGGGTTGCGTGAGCGGCTAATTGCATGGCCTCATAATCAACCCACCCTAAAAATTGTTGATCGAGCGCCATTTGCAAGGCCCCGCTTAGCATCGCAAACTCGGGATCCTTAGGGCGATAATAATTGCAAGCCGATTCTGTATAAAAAGAGTGAGCGGCAACAGGGTCTGTCACTCGGCGGCTTGCCTCCAGCGCTTCGCTTTGGTTACTTTCTAAACCAAGGCTGAGTTCTCCATTAACTTCACAAGCCCAGGCCACAGGTTCGGTTCCTGAGGGTAGGAAACTCGTTTCATAATAACGTCGGAAGTCTGTAAGATAAGGCTTGGCACTATTAGCCAACTCGAGGGCACTTTGACCCACCAATTCTTGCTCAATTTTTTGGCCAGCCTGTGTGCTTCTTGGAATCAGGAGACAATCGTTAGATGCTACCAGACTTAAGTCTAGGGCTTGTCCCGAAAATTGAGTTTGGGTGGTTCCCCAAGCCATGGAAGTATGGCCATTATTGCATAGCGCGATATGAGTCGAATCTTGTGGTAATGGATATTCCCCTATTTTTCCCATAAAAACCCCTTCGTTAATCCACCCCAAACTAGTTAAATTATCGGTTATTTTAAAAAAGGGTTGTGTAATTTGAGAACCGTGAGAACCATGAAAGTTCTGTGATAGACCTTGACAATGAATGCTTTAAAGTTTACCTTTAAAAGGCCCTTTAAAGGATACTTTAAAATGATTCATTCCGACAAAATTCTACCTGTGACCCAAGTTAAGCGAGAGCTAATGAAGCTGCTCAAGTCTCTTCAAAATCAAGGGGGTGTAGTGGCTATTACGAAAGATGGGCAAGCCGCGGGTATTTTAATGAGCCCTGAGGAATATGAGGGTTTGTTAGAGACGTTAGAAATTTTGCATGACCAAAGCTTACTCCGTTCTTTGCACCGTGCCTTAAAAGAAAGCCGTGCTAAAAACTGGCATTCTCATCAAGAGGTTTTTGAGGATTGAGAGCGTTTCATCTCATTTATACCTCCGAGGCAAAACTACGCATTCGTCAATTACATCCCGTTTTAAAATCATTGATTCGGTTGGCATTAGATAGCCTCCAGGCAGATCCTTGGGCGGGAAAAGCCCTGCAAAAAGAGTTGACGGGTCTAAGATCCTTGCGCGTCAAACATTTTAGGGTTTTATACCGTGTGGCTGAGGAAGAAAAACAAATCGAAATTCTCACCTTAGGGGCTCGCAAGACAATTTACGAAGATTTTGCTTTGAAATCCAATTTAGCATCAAGGTAATGCTTCAGTCTTGCAGGGAGAGTGCTTGGGTTGTTGAGGAAGCCATCGCGGAAGCGGCGGGGCCCCCATGCGGGTTAGCCGGCATGGAAAGCCGGTTATACCGGAAGGCTTCCGTGCCGGCTAGCCCCATGAGGGTCGCCGATGGAGCGCGGCTGACGAAATAACCCAAGCGCTCTCCCTGCAAGACTGAAGCATTACGCATCAAGATGATTCTATATTGACATTTTGATGTTTTTATATAAAACTTAAAAGCGTGCATCGGACGACCATCCCATTAGAAACAAAAGTTGAAAAAGAACTAAGGCTTCTTTCTTTGCAAGAGAAGCGCAGTTTTAAAGAACTCGTGAATGAATTATTGCGCGAAGGTCTTCAGTCTTATCGAATTCGAAATAAAAAAAAGGTCGAATTTCACTGGAATAGTAGCAAGGCAGAACCGGTTGCTCATTTCGATCCTTCTGATCGTTCAACCTATTTTGATTTAATTTCCAAAAATAACCTGTGAAGGCATTTATCGACACCAACCTATTCGTGTATGCAACTTATTCCAGTTTTCCAGAACATTCTAAGGCCAAGGACTTTCTAAAAAATTGCCTTCAAGAAAATGACTTATGGTATTTTAGTTGGGGAGTCATTTATGAATATTTAAGGGTTGTGACGCATCCCCAACTTTTTAAGGGGCAAACCTTAACCCTTGAAGCGGCCTTACAAAATGTTGTCTTTTTTTCTTCCGCTCCTAACATTACTATTTTGGCTGAAACCGAGGACCATCTTACTTATTTGCGGGACTTATCAAAGTGGAATTTCCGACTGGTTGGGAATTTAATTCACGACGCCCATCACGTAGCCCTGATGAGAGAACATGATATTTCTATCATTTATACGGCAGATTCGGATCTGCACCGATTCCCCAAAATAAAAGTGGTCAATCCTCTCCTTTAATTTTTACGGCTAATGACATATTGAGCAATGGCCCGGAGGGGGTCGGCATGGGCGGAGAAGCCTTGGAGGTTGCCTAGGGCTTCCTCGATTAAATCATGGGCGAGTTTGCGCGAAGTTTCCATACCTAGCACAGAGGGGTAGGTCGATTTTTCTTTGGCGAGGTCGCTGCCTACATCTTTGCCAATCGCTTCACCGCCTTCAATGTCTAAAATATCGTCGGCGATTTGAAAGGCGAGCCCAATGTTCATGCCGTAATGGCCTAGGTTGTTAATTTGTGCTTCCGAACCCTTGCCCAGCATGGCCCCTGCCGTCACCGAGGCTTGAATTAATTTGCCGGTTTTATGCACATGGATTTTTTTTAATTCCTCAGCGCTAATTTTTTTATGTTCACTCTCGAGGTCAACCACTTGCCCCCCCGCCATGCCACCAGACCCTGCCGCATCGGCAATCAAGGCAATGACCTTTAAAAGTTGAGCGGTGTGTGTAGATGGAATAGGCGTTTTGGCGATCATGCTAAAGGCCTCGGTGAGTAATGAATCACCGGCTAAAATTGCAATGGCCTCGCCGTAAACTTTGTGATTGGTGGGGTGCCCGCGGCGCAAATCGTCATCATCCATGGCGGGCAGGTCGTCGTGAATGAGCGAATAGGTGTGGATCATCTCCATGGCGCAGGCCGTAGGAATGGCAACCTCGATATCCCCAGCCACCGCTTCACAGCCTGCTAATACCAAGATAGGGCGCAAGCGCTTGCCGCCCGCCATCATGCTATAACGCATGGCTTGATGCAAACTTGTAGGCCAAGTTGTGGTGGGGAGCAAAAATTTTTCTAAGGCGGCCTCGATGAGAGTCTTGCGATTAGCCAGGTAGGCCTTGAGGTCGATCATGGGGTTTCATCGCTTTCAAAGGGGGCGGTTTCAAGCTCACCGTTCTTTTTCATGAGCTTTTCAACCGTGAGTTCAGCGGCTTCGAGTTCGGTATTGAGCCGGCGAATATGCCCCACCCCTTCTTCAAACAGCTTGAGAGATTTTTCTAAGGCCAGGTCGCCTTCTTCGAGCGCACCTACAATCTCTTCCAGGCGTTCCATGGCCTTTTCAAATGGGAGTTTTTTGGTCATGCCCCCTGGTCTTTAACTCTTGAGGCTAAAAGCCGTCAATGCAAAAGTCGGCGTTATTTTTTGGTGCAGTGGGCAGCCGTGGCTATCGAAGAAATGCTGGTATCGACGCTAAAGCTACATTCGTAAGTGTCGTTGCCTGAAACCACAACGGCCGAACCTTGCACTTCTACATTGGCTTCGTCGTCGTTGTTGGGGTCACCATCTTCGAGTTCAGCCAAATCAAACTTTACAGCAACGTCAAAGCTCATCTTGGCACCATAGTCACCCGACAAAGCAAGCACGCCATTGGTGTTAATGTCGAACACCGCGCTATCATTATTGCCCGAAGCGGTTAAGGCATAATGTGTGGTGCCGGTGATGGTCAGGGTTGCTTTATCACTAAAATTATCAAAGTTCGAATCAACAGAAAAAGAAGCCGAGCCAGCGCCAGAACCATTTTGTGTGCCTGAGCCTGAAACCTTTGCGTTCACAGTCCCTGTTTTGAAACCATTGAGGTTTACATTACCTTCGTTAAGCGAGAAGGTCGTGGCATTGTCATCAATCCCTGCTTGGTCATAGGCCTTATCGGCCAAATCAAAATTAGCTTGGCTTACCATTTCCAAAACATTCGTAACCCAGGCATCAATTGTGGCGTTATTTGCGCCCGATTCAGCAAAAGTAGGCCCTGTGCCTTGGGGTGTGTCTTCTAATTGTTTAGTGAGGTCTTCAATGGGATTACCACCGCCGCACGCCACCAATAAAGATATTAAAGCATAAGCTATTAAATGTAATGTCTTCTTCATAATCAACTCCTTCAATTCATGTCATTGCGAGCCCTAAGCCTGCCCCGGGCTTGACCCGGCGTTATCATGGCCTAAGACCCAGCTAAGTCTCCCCGTAATGGGTTTGATCTTGTCGTATGCAAGTTGAATGCCAAATTGACACGTCCAACCGATTCATAATATAACTATTTGAAATCACTTAAATCAATGTTTGTTTTTATTGTTAATTCATGATAATTTTTATTGATAAAAATGGGGATTAAAGGCTCCATTTTAAAGATGTGTGTGGGAATTCAGCACAACTACGTGACAACGAGAGAGTTCATGAAAGGCGGTGAGTAAAAAAGCCGCACTAAGTTTGACCTCAGCACGGCTTTTCGTTTGTGGAAGGGGATCTAAACTCAACTTAACCTAAACCCTTTTTATCCCCTGTCCCTCACCCCTTACAATACCCTTATCGTCATCCCTCCTGACGGGTTGCGTAAAATCTTAAAAAAATGTAAAGCTTCAAGACATGATGAGCGAAATAACCATGCCTTATCGGGCCTTAGGGCAGTGCGGGGTGAAGGTGAGCACCTTTGCCTTGGGGGGTTGGACAACCTTTGGGGGTAGCGTGACCGATCCAAAAGTGATCCATCAAATTTTGCATCATGCCTATGGTGTGGGCGTTAATTTTTTTGACATGGCTGATATTTATGCCAAGGGCGAGACCGAAAAGGTGATGGGGCAGGTATTAAAAGAGTTTCCTCGCCATACCTTGGTGCTTTCTTCCAAGGTATTTTGGCCCATGAGCGAAGATGTCAACGATCGGGGTTTGTCACGCAAACACATCATGGAATCGGTCGAAAAAAGCCTCAAACGTTTGGGTACCGACTATTTAGATCTGTATTTTTGCCATCGCTATGACGAAGCAACGCCTTTAGAAGAAACCGTGCGGGCCATGGACGATTTAGTGCATCAGGGTAAGGTGCTTTATTGGGGTACCAGTGAATGGACAGCTGAGCAAATCACCGCCAGTGTTGAGTTATGCAAGTCCCGCGGGTATTATCGCCCCAAGGTCGAGCAACCACAGTATAGCTTAGTGGCTCGCAACAAGGTGGAACCAGGGGTGCGACAGGCGGTGAAAGCTGCGGGGATGGGGATGGTGGTGTGGAGCCCGCTCGGTTCAGGTATTTTGACCGGCAAATATGATGAAGGCATTCCCAAAGGCTCCAGGCTCGATCAGATTCCTTGGTTACGGGAGATGGTCTTGACCGATGGTAACATTGAACGTGTCAGGCAATTCAAAACCTTGGCCAAGGAAGCAGGGTGTAGCCGGGCGCAGCTGGCCTTGGCTTGGGTGGCAGCCCAACCTAACGTGTCGAGCGTTATTTTAGGGGCAACGCAATTGACGCAACTGCAGGAAAACCTAGGGGCGTTAAACATCTCTATGACGCAAGAACTTGCGTCAAAAATCGAAGCCATTTTTTCATAATGTCATGGGGCCCCCTGTCATTGCGAGCAATGTCATCCCTGCCCCTGCCTGCGCAGGGGTAAACTCCGGCAGGGATCCATGATGCCGTGGCAATCTTCCATTTTATTCTTCAATTCTCTCCAATGGATAAATATTCATTGTTTTCAAAATTAAATTTTGTCATAAAAGAGAAATGCCTCCAAAGAAAAAGACAGAAACAGAAAACCCCCTTACTCTTTCGCAGCTGGAGAAGTTTTATCAAAAGGTGATTCGGCCCGCTAATTTAGAACAGTTTAGTGAATATTATCAAAAGGTGATTCGGCCCGCTAATGTTGAGCAGTTTGGTGAGTACTATCAGAAGGTGATTCGGCCCGGGAATCTAATTCAATTTGAAGAATATTATCACAAAGTTATTAAACCTGACATCCATGGTATCATCAAAAAAGAGGTGGGAGACCTGCGCCAAGAAATGAATGAACATTTTGAAGATCTTTACAAAAAATTCGAAGATCTGCGCCAGGAATATCTATTTGCCAACGAGCAACTCAAGCGCATTGAAAAAAATTATGTTACCAAAGGGGAGTTACAAGGAGAGATTACTACGCTCAAACAAGATGTGTTGAACCTTTATTCTCGTTTGGAGCAGTTAGAAAGAAATGCCACTCATTAAGGGGGACCTCTAAAAACGACCCATCTGCAGAGCCTGTCCAGAGCGTAAGCGAAGGATTGCCCGCAAAGCCGCGATCCTCACGTATTTCCATATACGCTCCGGTCGCGCCTTTGCGGGCGCCTTGCATCTCACGCCCTTTTTAGAGGTCCCCCCAAATCCAAGTTATTAGAGGTGCCCTAAGGGTTTATGGCTTTGAGTTGTTCGAGGTTTTTTTGAAACAGCGGTTCTTTGCTGCCGGCCTCTTTAACCAATTTCTCAAGAATTTCAATAGCCTGGTCTTTTTGGCCTAGTTTGGCCAAAAGTAAGGCGCGGTCGCTTTCGAAGTAAGGGTCTTGGGGGTTTTTGGCTTTGGCCTGTTCAAACTTTTCGAATGCCGCTTTTAGTTTGCCGGCTTTGGCGAGCATTGACCCTTGCAGGGCGTAGCCGAGATAAAGGTTGGGGAAGTGTTCGGTGAGTAAGTTTGCCCACTGTTGTTGTTGGTCGACTTGGCCTTGGGCTTTGGCTAAATCATACAGCGCTAAATAGGTGCGAAAATCCTCGGGGTCGAGTTTAAAGCTTTTCATCAAATGGGTATTGGCCGCGTCATATTTTTTTAAGATTGTGGCCGTAATTCCAATGTCTTTGAGTAATTCTGCGTCATCGGTGGTGTGAAGGCGGGCCTTTTCAAAATAGTCATAGGCCTTTTCGTAGTGGCCGGCTTTCAGTTCGGCCAAGGCCTTGGCGTGGTCTTTGGGGAATTCTTGAGCATGGGCGGGAAAGATCCAAAACAGAACGATTGTTACTACAATCCACGTCATCTCGTGCTTGACCCGGGATCCATGATGGGGAGGCATTTTCTTCACTTAAGTTCCCAACCTTTCAAACGCTCTGTCAGCGGCCTGTAAAGTTTTGGCAATTCCTTTTGAGCCATGAGCTGCACCGATAAACCAGGCCTCAAAGGGGCTGGGGGGTAGATAAATGCCTTGTTCTAGCATGGCATGAAAGAATTTTTTGAAGTGCACGGTGTTAGATTGCATCGCATCATCTAAGTTAAGCACGGGCCTTGCGTTAAAAAACACCGATAACATGCCGCAGGTACTGGGCACTTGAAGGCCAATCCCATGTTTTTTGCTTAAAGCCAACAGGCCATCGCTTAAGGCCTTCGTTTGTTTTTCTAATTGGCGGTAAAAATTTTTTCGACGGGTGGCTTTAAGCGTGGCAAGCCCTGCGGCCATGGCCAAAGGATTGCCCGACAGGGTGCCTGCCTGGTAAACGCCGCCCTCCGGGCTTACCAGGGCCATAATGTCTTTGCGGCCGCCATAGGCGCCCACCGGCAGCCCGCCACCAATAATTTTGCCTAAGGTCGTGAGGTCGGGTTTGATGTCGTAGAGCCCTTGGGCGCAAGCTTCGTGCACGCGAAAGCCGGTCATGACTTCATCAAACACCAATAAGGCGCCGGTTTGATCGCAAATTTGACGCAACCCTTGCAAAAAATTAGGCTTAGGTAAAACACAACCCATGTTGCCTACCACCGGCTCCACGATGATGGCCGCAAGATCAGCGGCATGAGTTTCGGCGAGTTCTTGAACCGCCGCCAAGTCGTTGTAGGGGGCCACCAACGTGTGAGCAGCAAATTCTGCCGGTATGCCCAGGCTATCGGGCTGACCCAAGGTGAGGGCGCCCGAGCCGGCTTTGACGAGTAAGTAATCGGCATGGCCATGGTAACAGCCCGCAAATTTCAAAACTTTATTCCGACCCGTAAAACCGCGTGCCACGCGCAAGGCCCCCATCACGGCCTCTGTGCCCGAATTGACCATCCGCACCTTTTCGAGGCTAGGGATTTGTGCACATAAAAATTCCGCCATCTTGACTTCGGCTTCAGCCGGTGCCCCAAAACTGGTGCCGTGTTTGAGGGTTTGACGCAAGGCCTGGTTAACCGCAGGGTGCCCATGGCCCAAGATCATCGGCCCCCAACTGCCCACATAGTCAATGTAACGATTACCATCTGCGTCAATCAGATAGGCTTTGCTGGCCCGTTGAATAAACCGCGGAATTCCCCCCACCGACTGAAAGGCCCGCACCGGGCTGTTCACCCCACCGGGCATCACTTTCTCTGCCCGTGCAAATAATTTTTGAGATTGAGAAATTTTACTCATTGCAACTTAAGGATTAAAGAGATTTTCTTTTTTAATGCCGCATTGATTTAAAATGTCGCGCAGGGTTCCTTTAGCAAGTTCTGAATGAAGAGGGACTACCGTTCGGTAAGTTTTTTCAGAGGCGATCTTTTGCAATGAAACGTGGCTACCCTTTTGCCGAACTTCTTCAAAACCGAACTTCTTTAAAATTTTAATGAGTTCTTTCCCCGAAAGAACGGGAAGCTTAGGCATGCGAAGCAACCTCAATCGTTGTCCAAATGGGCGATCCTTCAATGGGGGGTAAGTCTTCTTCTCCAAAACTTTCTAAGTATAATTCGATGGCTTCGGAAAGATTTTTTTGAGCTTCTTCAAAGGTCTTGCCTTGGCTGGTCACATTAAGTTCAGGGCACCGTGCAACATACCATTTTTCTTCTTTTGTGATGATGGCTGAAAACTTCATAAAAAACTCCTCTGATTTTTTAAGAGTATCATAGGTTTTGGTTAAAACTCAAATGGTTATCTTAGCTAAAGGCCTTATAAGTTTTGAGGTAATGAAAGACCCCTATCATGATTCTTGCGTTCCGGGGTGGTGGGTAATCTCATATTGTTTTTCAGAAGTTTTTGTGGCATTAATAAAATCGGGTAAGAAGCAAGTAACGAGTAATGAGAGGTTTTTATGACACGAGTGTTTACCGCAATTTATGAGAAGGTGGGGAAGTGGTATGTAGCCTGTATAGAAGAGGTGCCGGGGGTAAACACCCAAGGGAAAACATTAAAAGAGGCCCGCCGCAATTTGCAAGAGGCGTTGAAACTTATTCTAGATACCAATCAAATCCTTGCAAAGTCTCAACTCCACGATCGTCATTTTATCCGTGAAACGGTCAAGATATCTCGATGAAACGAAAAGTACTTATTCGCCATCTTGAACGCCAGGGCTGCATGTTTTTGCGCGAAGGAGGCAGTCATACGGTTTATTTCAATCCTGTTACGAGGCAAACCTCGACTATTCCAAGGCATCGTGAAATTCACGACTTGTTGGCAAAGAAGATTTGCAAGGATCTCTCGGTGGTTGCTCCAAGTGGAAAATGAGGTAGTGAATGGGTGACCCCCATTCTGACTCTAACTGCCGAGTGAAAATCAATTGAAAATCAAGGGCTTGCAATATATCAAATTTGATATTATTCTCCCTTGAAATACAACCTCAGATTTGAGATAATTCCTATGAGCGCTGTTAACATCATATTTTACAAGGAAGGGAACTCGGTTCCAATTTTGGAATTTATGGAAGAGATCCCTAGGAAAGCGAGCGCGAAAGGCAAGGTTAGATTAGATAGGCTTGCCGAATTAGGAAATGCGCTTCGACGTCCTGAAGCAGATTTTCTAAGAGATGGAATTTATGAACTACGGTGGCACCTTCGGGGCATTCAATATCGGTTGTTGTATTTTTTTCATGGGAGAGAAGCAGTTGTTTTAAGTCATGGAATTATTAAGCAAGCATCAAAGGTGCCTTTAAAAGAAATTGAGCTGGCCTTAAAAAGAAAAATTACTTTTGAGAAAAATCCTGCAGTTCATTCTTATTCTGAAAATAATTAAGGAGATAATGGAGAACAATATGGGAAAAACGACAAACGGTTTAGAAATTCTAAAACGAAGAATAGAAAAAGATCCCGAATGGCAGCGGCTCTATGAGGAAGAAAAGTTAAAAGATCAAATTGCCAGACAAGTGCGCGAATTAAGAATGGAAGCTGGGCTCTCTCAGAAAGACCTTGCAAAGCTGCTAAAGACTTCGCAATCTGCTATTGCGAGATTGGAAGATGCAGATTACGAGGGAAATTCTGTAGAGAAACTTCAGCAAGTTGCTGAAGCTTTAAAATGTCGCTTAGAAATTAAATTTGTAAGACAGAGGGAATTTGAAAATCACGAAGTGCATGCCTAAGAAAATTTCATCTTCTTAATCGGTCTGTCATTCTGAACCATGTCATCCCTGCCCCTGCCTACGCAGGGGTAAACTCCGGCGGGGACCCATGATGGTAAAGAATCTTCCATTTCGGATTGCTTGTTTTTATTATTATTCCACTGAGCGTTCTGGTTCGGGTTCAGCTGGGGGGTTGGTGGCGGGTTGAGCCGGAGCAGCAGTCTTTGTTTTGGCAGCAGCAGCCGCAACGGCAATTTTTTCGTTGGCGGTGTTAATGATTCCAACGGCCGTAGACCCAGCAGTCTTGATCCGGGCATCAAAGTCAGTGATTCCTTGTTTGTTAGCAATGGTACCTGCTCGGGTGGCATTACCTTTGGCTTGCTGGGCGAGTTGTTTGGCTCTTTTAGGATCTTTTTCTAGCGCGGTCCTGGCGTCGGTAATTTTTTTATCTGCGGCGTCGAGTAGGCCAGTGATAACCCTTTTATAATCTGTGGGTCTGGATGGTTCAGCGCGACGAGGTGCTACTGTGCGTGCAGCAGCGGCTGCGGGAGGGGCTTCGGGGGAGGGGGAGCTGAGCGTTGCAATCGCGGTTACGCCGGGCTGGCGATTATAGGCTGTAATGGCAGTATTGTATTCGTTAATGGCTCGGCTTAAATTACCGTGGGCGGCGCGGGTGTGAGTGAGGATTGCATCTCGTAGGGTGGTGTATGCGGCGTTGCTTGAATAATACTGGGTGACGCCGTCGTTGGCCTCTTTGGCGTAAGCTAGAGCGTCGCTATATCTTCGTTGGGCGCTTTCTAGGGCAGCGCGAGCAATGGGGAGGTGAGTGTTGGCTAGGGTTGTGTCACCCCCACTAGCCAGGGAAACTTGGCGTGCAGCTACGGAAGTATCTTCTGTGATTAAGGCTAAGTAGCCACTGTCACCTTCAAACTTTTTTTTTACCACACCAAGCTGACCTAGTTCGGTACTTCCACTAGTATTATCCGCACCCTTTAAGTCTAACGGTGTTCGTGGAGTAGCGGCAGTTGCGCGGGCTTTGGCCGCAGCAATAGCGGTGTCAAGCGTGGCGAGATCTCTTTCAATAGCTACTAAATTAATCTCACTGTCTTGATAATCGGTTTCGCCTAAATTGTTTGAATTGGCGATTCCTTGAGCACTTGAGAGATCGGCTCTTGCCCCATTAGCTTTGCCCTCTGCCCCGCTCACATTAGATGCGACTAACCCGTTCCCTTCTGCAATTTGATCTTTCACCCTTCTAAGGGCATCTTTTACCTGGACAATAGCGTGGTTTCGGTCATCTGCCTCATAGCGTGCATTAATCCCACTAGCGGCATCATAAACATCTTTACCCAAACCAGCGAGGGCTCCAAAATCGATCCCTGTTTTGACTCGAACTGGGGAATCATCACCATTATTATTATAATCGATTCCTTGGCTGGGAGCGCCTTCAATGGCATCTTCTCGATTATAACCGGGTCCAGAAATCACATCCCAACCTACGTTTACAAACAAAAGACCACGAAGTAATCTAAGCTCTAATCCGGTTTGGAGTACGAAACTACTGGAGTCTAAGCCTTTACGTAAATTGCCACCCCCCGTGTCGCAATTACAGGTAAGATCTTGTTGTCCACCCGCTATAAAGGCTGCTAAGCCTATTTCATACCATTTATCAACAGTGCCAGTGATGTTCCAAAGCATTTGGCCTTGGATGGTCCAAACAAATTCTTCAAGTTCGCTTGTTTTCCAAAGGTTGCCATCATCATCATTAATGGCCATGAGCAAAGGGTGGGACCAATTAAAATCTAACATACCACCCAGCATTAAATCGCGATTACCCACCACACTGTGAAGATAACCAATGCCGAAACCTGACGGTTTGGCACCATCCTCCATTACATGGGTGTTCGAAAAAGCCCCCGTATCGCTGGTATCAAAGTCGCTACGGTGAACTTGCCAATTTAAACGTGCTTCAAAACCTTTCCACCAATCATTCATAAATAAAACCTCTTTTTTAAAAGCCCCCTCACCCTGTCTACTAGGGTTATCGTTGGGGTGGTGATTTTGTTTCGTGAATTATGGGCGAGCTTTACTTAAGGGCATCATAAACATCTTTACCCAATCCAAAGAGGGCCATAACGTCGATTCCCGTTGTGACTCGATAGGGAGGGTTATCGCCATTATTATTATAGCCAACTTTTTGGCTAGGGTGCCCAAGAACGGCATTTGCTCGATTAAAAATAGGTTTAGAGACAAGATCCAACCCCACAGCTATAAACCAAAGACCGCAAAGCAATCTCAATTCGGCTCCCGCTTGGAGTACGAAATCGCTGGATTCTACCCCTTCACGTACCATCCCGCCATCTGTGTCACAATTACAGGTAAGTGCTTGCTCTCCACCGCCCAAGAATGCGGCCAGGCCTACTTCATAAAATTGGTCAACGGTTCCTGGGATATTCCAAAGGGCTTGGGCTTTGATCGTCCAAACAAATTCTTCAACCTCGCTTGCTTTCCAAAAGTCGGGTTTACCATCACCATCCTCATCATCATCAAGATAAATGTTCTTAAGCAGAGGGTGGGACCAATTAAAATCTAACATACCACCCACCATTAAATCGCGATTACCCACCACACTGTGAAGATAACCAACGCCGAAACCCGAAGGCTTGCTACTATCTTTCATTTCATGGGTGTTCGAAAAAACATTCGTCGTGCTTGTATCAAAGGGGCTGCGATCGATTAGCCAGTTCAGACGTAGCTCAGCACCTTTTAAGTATTGCCACCAATCGTTCACAGGGCACCTCTTTCGTAAGTGCTACCCTGTCTAATAGGGTTATCGTGGGGATGGTGATTTTGTTTCGTGCAATTATAAAAGAATTCCCCCGAAACATTTTGTGGGGAACTCCGATACCCTATTAGAATGAAACGATTTTTCTTGACACTCTATGTCATAAGTTTTGGGTTGTGGGGGGTGTCGGCCATGGCCAAGCCTTCTGATCCCTATCATTGCACGGTCGAGGTTAAAAAATACGACATTTCCCATCTGGGGTCACTGGCTCGCAAAATCTATCAAGCCTATAACCTCAACCTCGAATGCCTCAACAAAATCGATTTTAAGCTCGTCAATTTTAAGGCCGATGATGAAACCACCTATACCGTTACCCCCGATAGCACGATTGGGGTCATGAATTTGTCTGATACGACCAAAGATGAAGATAAAAATCTGCTCGTGATCGATGGCAATTTGGGTAAAGGCTACAAAGTTATTTTAGATGGCAGCAAGCTCGACCCCGGTGACGCCCTCATGACGGTGGATGCCCCCAAAGGGCGGGTGGTCATCCGCAATTTCGTTGTGCGTAATTTACCCGTGCAGATAGTAGAAACGGGCACTTATCTGCCTTTCATTGAAGAGGGGAAATATGCCCCAGACGATTTTGACTTGGTTTTAGAAAATGTTGAAGTTGAAGGCGATAAAGATCTCGATCACATGCCTGATGAACAAGACAACTGCCCTGAGCATGCCAATGCAGATCAAAAAGACACCGATAATGATGCGACAGGTGATATTTGTGATGAAACTCCCGAGGGGGAACCCGAGCCGGAGACACAACCGGAGTCACAGCCATCTGAATCACCCAGCCCGGCGCCCAGCCCAAGCACACCACCTGTGGCAAGCCCTAGTAGCGAGCCTGAGACTCAACCCGAAACTCAACCCGAAACACAACCTTCCGAATCACCGACGCCTAGCCCTAGCGGCGAGCCCGAGACACAGCCTTCAGGTACACCAACCCCCACTCCAACGCCAACTGCACCCGCTTCAAGCCCAACGCCCACTCCCATCTTTGACATTGCCTGTGAGGGCGATGCTGATTGTGATGGCGTGGCCGATGCCCAAGATAATTGCCCAACGCTTGCCAATGCCGATCAAAATGCCGAAGTTTGTAAACCTGCCACCAGTGAAACCCCCACGGTGAACCAACCACCGGTCGCTACCATTGGTACCAGCGTGCATGATGAAGGAACGGATTGTTTGTTTAGCTTAACTGCAGCTGCGCCTCATTTGGGGAGCTGGTTGTGGGGAATCCCAGTGTTGTG
The DNA here is from genome assembly GCA_016183235.1 of Deltaproteobacteria bacterium. NCBI lineage: Bacteria > Pseudomonadati > Myxococcota > Myxococcia > Deltaproteobacteria bacterium. The sequence goes on along the minus strand of JACPFA010000026.1, from coordinate 43,281 downwards.
GGGATTGATTTTAAGACGAAAGCGGGGATCTTTATGAAAAGGGGTGTGGGTATCTTGGGGGCCGTGCTGCTTCATTTATTCCTGGCCCAGGCCGCCCAGGCAGAAGATTTTTGCACCGATGCCAACGATGCCTCGGTGGTGAGCACCAAAACTTGCGATCCTGGCAAGGTCATATCCTTATGCCGAAAAATCAATGTTTTTAATGGGGCCAATGGCCAACCTCGAGAATGCCGGGAAAGAATCGATTTTGCGGCTGGTAAATCTTTTAATATTCCCATTCCAATTTTAAGTTTGAACATAGAGGTGGGGCCTGTGTCTTATAATGACTATGGTCAGGAAGTTCAGAATGATCTCAATGGTGATGGCAAGAATCTGATTTTTGATGGATCCAAGGCTCAATCGGTGGTGCTCAATGGGTTGAACGTCAACCCACCCGAAGGCCAGTGTGTTTTTAATATCAACATCACCGATAGCCTCTTCAAAAATTTTACGGTGAAAGCTAAAGATATTAAGAAAGCCTTGTGTACCATGCCCAGCAATAAGTTTGAAAACGTATGGGTTGAAGATGCCTCCGGAAAAAAGGTTCAATTAAATTCCGAAGGGAAATTGCCGCAAGAACCACCACCACCTCCCCCCCCACCACCTCCCGATGAAGATGAAGGTGCAATCAACGATGAAGCAAGTTTTGATCCCCCAAGTGATGAAGAAGAACCGGTGATTGAAGAAGAAGCTGCTGATGCAGAAGGCTATACCACGATTGTGGTGGTCGATTATGGAGTACCGATCGACCCCGTGGTTGAAGCCAGGGATGAAGCCTGGGGTTATGGTGGTTTGATTGCGGATGCAGCAGATGCTGCAAATAACGGTGGGGCTAACAACGGCAATGCAGATAATAATGGTGGGGCGAGCGATGATGCGTCAGAACCGCCTGCCAGTGCGTCAAAAGATGACGATGGTGATGGCATTCCCAATGGGGTCGACAATTGCCCCATGGAGCCCAATGCCGATCAAGCCGATGGCAACAAGAATGGTTTAGGCAATGTTTGCGACCCAGATTACAAACCAGCTGATGAAGACGGCGACAGCTTTGCCAATGAAATCGATAATTGCCCGTTAGAGCCGAATATCGAACAAATCGATTCAGATGCCGATGGTTTGGGCGATGCCTGTGATCAAGATTTTAGTAAAGTGCCCGATGATTTAGACGGCGACGGGGTTAAAGATGACGCAGACAATTGCGTCAATGTGGCAAACCCCGATCAACTCGATTATGACCAAGATGCCGCGGGTAATGCCTGTGATATGACGCCGGGTGAGGCCCCGCCTGCGCCTGCCCCGATGATAGACCCTGGTATTGCCGAAGGGCAGGGAGACCCCGCAGTTGATGATGGGGTTGAGCCCAAAGCAGACGAACCCTTTTTGAAATGCACAATGAGTTTGAGCCCGGCACATAGTAGCCAAGGGCTTAATTTGGGGTTGTTGAGTTTGTTGCTGCCGATTGGGGTACTTCTGTCATTGCGAGCGAGCCCCGTTGGCGAGCGTGGCAATCCCACCGCTTAGGCAGAAGAGATTGCTTCACCCCGCTGGGTTCGCAATGACAGAAGGCCGCCCACACAGGCCTCGCAATGACAGACGCTCCTTCTCAATGACACACCAATCCTTGACCCCCTCCCTCATTAGCGCTAAATCCCTCCCATGCAATTAGAACTTTCCGCTCTTCCGGAAGAGCGGCATATTTACACCGTCACCGAACTTACTGGCGAATTAAAAAAAATCTTAGAACGCAATTTTTCCCATGTGTGGGTGGCGGGCGAAATTAGTAATTTTCGTCCCCATTCCAGTGGGCATTATTATTTTTCCCTCAAAGATGAACGTGCGCATTTGCCAGTGGTCATGTTTCGGGGGGCCAATCGCCAGTTGAAATTTAAACTCGAAGATGGCTTGGCCATGTTGTGTTTGGGCCGCATTTCTCTTTATGAACCGCAGGGCAAATATCAATTGGTTGTAGAATCCATCGAGCCACAAGGCCTAGGTGCCTTGCAGCTAGCCTTTGAACAGTTAAAAACCAAATTGGCCGCGGCCGGGCTCTTTGCGGCAGAACGCAAGCGGCCTTTGCCTAAATTCCCCAAGCATGTTGGTGTGGTGACCAGCCCCACGGGTGCGGTTATTCGAGATATTATTAATGTTTTAAGCCGGCGTGACCCACGCCTGCATCTCTTTTTAGTGCCGGTGAATGTGCAGGGGGAAAAAGCGGCGCCTGAAATTGCAGCGGCGATTGACCTTATCAATGAACATGGCTTAGCCGAAGTGATGATTGTGGGGCGCGGGGGTGGGTCGCTGGAAGATCTGTGGGCGTTTAACACTGAAATCGTGGCTCAAGCCATTGCCCGTTCTAAAATTCCGGTGGTGAGCGCCGTGGGGCATGAGACCGATTTTACCATTGCCGATTTTGTGGCTGACCTGAGGGCCCCCACCCCCAGTGCTGCAGCGGAGCTCATTTCCCCCAACTTAGCCGAACTGCGTTTACAAGCAAAAGCCATCGAAAGCCGTTTGCAACGGGGGGTGGAGGCGTGGCTGCATTGGAACCGAGAAAAGGTGGCTCACCTGGTGCAACGGTTAAAACACCCGGCGCGGCGTTTAGAAGAATTAAACTTAAGGGTCGATGAATGGAGTGCTCGCTTGCATCGTGCCATTGAGCATTTTTTAAAAACCCACCAACAGCATCTCCGTAGCCTGTCGGAGCAAATTCACTTGGTTTCGCCTTTGGCGGTGTTGCAACGGGGCTATAGTTTGACCTATCGGTGGTTAGAAGATGGGTCAAAAGTCTTGGTTCGTGAGGCCACGGCCGTGCAACTGGGGGATGGGCTTCAAATATTGCTGGGGGAGGGGGAAATAAGTGCCATGGTGAAGTCATTGTGACTCTGTCATTGCGAGCGGTGTCATCCCCGCGAAGGCGGGGACCCATGATAGCGAGCGTGGCAATCTCACCGCTTAAACAGAAGAGATTGCTTCACCCTGCTGGGTTCGCAATGACAGAAGAGAGTCTTTTTTGCCCCACTTTTGTAAGATTCTACTAAAATAAAAACCTGTTTAAAATCATCGTGTTTGATAAGCCTAACCCAATAAAATGGGTTTTTTTTAACCCATGACCTTGCACAGTCTTCCTCCGTCATCAAAATTGACGATCCTATCTATTTGAAATTATTCAATAAAAAATAATTCATTAGGTCTTAACTTTGGGTATGAAGCTTGCAAACTAACTCACTGGGGCGTGGAGCTCGAAACCAAATAAGGGATAGGGGCTTTCTATGGTTGTGGGGTTTAGGAAGCGTTTTAGCTTCTGGTTCATTTTGGCAGTTTGTTCTTCCTGGTTTGGGCTTTCTTGTGGGAGCGGTTCGGGAGAGGTCGTCAATAACAATTTGGGGGGAGGCTTCTCTCTGGGTCAAGTCGTCGTGCTTAATCTGGGTAGTTCTAATCAAGCCACGGTTACGTTTGGGGCCCTGTCGGGGGGCGAGGTTTTTGTTTTTGGTTTGAGTAATGCCGATGTCAATGCCGGTAGCCTCTCCTGGACCTTAAGTGGCGCCACCAGCGCCGATACGTCTCTTGAACAAGACATGGCGTTTTCTCTGCATGAGGCCGATGCCACAGCTTCTACCCTTGAAGATGCCAATCCCGATTTAACCCCTAGCTTTCACGAAACCTTGCGCAATCGCGAAGAAATCATTGCCGCCGTGACCACAAGCCAAAATCAAGGGGATGCCTCTTTTGCCGTTGGGATTGACCCAACGGTTACCAACTGTGGTGCTGGGCCCTCGATCGATTCTAGCATTTCGATCAAAATTTTCACCAGCCTCAGCGGTTCCAGCACTGCAACCCGCAGTTTAACCGTGAAGAAGGTCACCAGTAATGCAGTATTTGCGGTTGATTCACTCGTGACCAGCTCCATCATCAGCGATGCTGAATTAGATGAATTATTTACCGCTTTTGACAATAAAATCGCCTCTGAAAAAAGTGTGTTTGGCGACTGGGACCATGCCAGCGAGTGTCGGTTTACCGTGGCCATGTCGCCTGTGGTCAATTGTTTGGGGGCCAGTGGGGGCGGCTTTGTCACCGGTTATTTTTATGGGGGCGACCAATATGATGATAGTCAAATTGCTGCCTCGAATGAGCGGTCGATCATTTATATTGCTTCACCCAATCCCAGCGGCGATCTTTATTGTAGTGGGATTTCGTTAAGTAAGAGTTTTTATCTCTCTAACATTGGCCCCATGGTCATGCCCCACGAGTTTCAGCATTTGATCAATTTTAACCAACGGGTCTTCTTTGACGGGCATTCTTCGGAAGCTAGCTGGCTGAATGAAGCCATGAGCCACTTTGCTGAAGATATGGATATGTCGGGGTCGAGCTATAGTTTTGCGAACGTCAGTGAAGAAAACCCCTCACGGGTGAGTTTGTATTTAGATTCTATCAATAGTGTGGCCTTCACCGGCGGCACGAGTTTGACGCAGCGGGGTGGGTCTTATCTCTTTTTACGATATTTGTATGAACAGGCCAACAACGGCAATATCAGTGGGGTGAGCACGGGTGATGCGGTGTTGAGCGGGCTGATCAACGGGGCCAACACCGGCACCGATAATATTGCCGATGTTACGGGGGAAGGTTTTCAAGATTTGTTAAGAGATTTTTGTTCAGCGGTTTATTTAGACGGGCTTGGCCTGTCGAGTGACAATAATTATGATTTTTCTGGGATCGATTTGCGCGGTAGCCAAAATGATAATCGGGGTACGGTGCTCAGTGGCCCGGCGGTGACGAGTTACTCAGGGTCTTCGACGTCAGGTAGTGTGAACTCACCCAGCTGTCTCTTCATTGAAATGACCGGGACTCAGGTTTCATCCGCTGGTAGCGAGGTGGCTATATCAGGGCCGAGTGGAGCCGCCGCATCGGGGGTAGTTATCAGGGCCAACTAGATTTAGAGCTCCTTATCCCAGGTCCAAAGCGTGGGGGATACCAAAGGGCACCCAGCCCATCCCCCACGTATTTTTTTCTTTCATTCACAATTAACACCACGTCTTTTCGAGGTAGGGAGAGGCCAATGGAGAGCCCGCGCCCGGTCGGCCTATGAGGGCCTCTGTCATTGCGAGCGGTGTCATCCCCGCGAAGGCGGGGACCCATGATAGCGAGCGTGGCAATCCCATCGCTTAGGCAGAAGAGATTGCTTCACCCGCTTAAGTTCGCAATGACAGAAACTATCATAGGCCGCCCTCCTGGTAAAAGGCTCTCCCTTGGCCTCTCCCTACCTCGAAAAGACTTCTTCTCAAATATTTGCAGAGATATAAAAAGTCTTCCTGAAGTGGCCTAAGGGGGTATGTTGAGAACCTGTAGCAGGAGTAAAGCTCCTTCGCAAAGCCTCAGGACAGGCTCCGGAGGTTCAAAAAATTATATTATTTTTTTGAATTAGAGGATGACGAAATTAGAGGATGACGAAGGAATACTCTAATTCAATTAAAAATAAATAATTTTTTGAGCCGAGCAGGCTTTACGGGTGCGGATTCTAGCTCAACCCCTTAGCCCTCTTCACTAAAACTTTTTAGGTGCAGTGATATTTAAAATAAATTTGCCGTTATTGGGGGCTTGGGTTAATTTGGCCTTCTATGGTGAAAAATTATCGACAGTTGGTCGCGGCGGTATTCTCCCATCCAGATAATTTTGGCGAGTTGGTAGGTTATGAAATTGTTGAGGCCAAGGAAAACTTTGCCAAGACTTCCCTTAAAATCGAGTCAAAGCATATCAGCCCTGCGGGGATGGTTCATGGTGGGGTTATTTCTACCTTTGTTGATTTTTCTATGGGGGCTTGTTTGTTTAGCGGGCTAAAGGCAGGGGAGCGTTGCTCAACGATCGAATTTAAAATTAATTATATCTCAACCGTCAAATTAAACGAAATTATCTATTGCGATGCGAAGGTTAAATACCGTGGTAAATCCCATGCCGTTACCGAAGCCCATGTTTATCGGCATAAGGGGAAAGATATTGCCATGGCCATGGGTACCTACAATATTTACAAATTATAGCGTTTGATAATACTGGCATTCAGCGGTTAGGGGGCAAGTTTCGCATTTGGGGCGGCGTGCGCTGCAATGGTAACGACCGTGAAAAATAAGCAAATGATGGGCCTTGCCCCAATCTTGCTTGGCAAACACCTTCATGAGTTGCTGTTCAATTTGGTCGGGGGTCTTGCCCTTGGCCAACCCTAGGCGTTGAGAGACTCGAAAGACATGAGTGTCTACCGCGATAGCGGCAATCCCGTAGGCATTGTAAAGTACAACATTGGCAGTTTTTCGCCCCACACTTGGTAATTGAATTAATTCTTCTTGGGTGCGTGGTACCTCCCCCCCAAATTTTTCTAAAAGGATCTGACTGGTTTTTAAGATATTTTTGGCCTTGGTACGGTAAAACCCGCAAGATTTGATCATTTCCATTAAGCGGTTTTCCCTCAATTCTAACATGGCCTTAGGGGTGGGGGCGGTTTTAAATAGCCCAGGAGTTACCATGTTGACCCGTTTATCTGTGCATTGGGCCGATAAAATGGTGGCAACTAACAATTGATAGGGGCTTTGATGGTACAATTCACAATGGGAGCTAGGGTACATAGCCTCTAATTTTTTGAGTATTTTCGTGGTGAGTTTCATGGCCTGATTAAGATCATATTGCGAGTCATAAAATAGTTATATAAGTAGTGCTGTAGTATTTTTTAGCAAGTTAAAAGTTCCTCTTTCCTTCCAGGCAGGGTGCTGCGGCTCAAAAACGCAGCACCCTTTTTTCTTACCAAAAAAACACCTTGCAGCGAAATCTAAAATCCATCACAACTTCTCTTATGAAGAGATCCCTTTTTAATATAGGTGTCATTGCGAGCGCAAGCGAAGCAATCTTCCTTTTATTTTTCTTATTTCTCCCTCCTCAATTAGCAAGGGCCGAAATTTATATCCCCCAAGGGGCCACCCCTGAAATCATCCAAGACGCCATTACCGGGCGCGATTTAGTTTTAAATCGAAAATACGCCGAGGCCGAGGCTTATTTTCACAACCTAGAAAACAAATATCCAAAGTCGCCGTTGGGGCTTTTTGGGCAAATGGCGATTTTGCAATCCAAGATGTTTGAAAATTTTGATTTTCGCTTAGACACCAGTTTAAAACCCATCACCGAAAAAATTAAAAGCATCAACGATGTCATTTTAAAAGATCCTAATGCTAGCGCATGGGACCTTTATCTCACTGGGGCTTCTAGCGGGGTAATGGCATTTTATTACATCCGGGCCGACCAACTCTTCAAGGCCTTAAGCCTAGCTGGCGATACTAAGCAGGCCTTACAAATGAGCGTGCAAAAAGATCCTAACTTTTTTGATCCGTGGTTTGGGTTGGGGATGTATGAATTTTGGCGCAGTGTTTATACGCAAAAGTTCAAGTTTTTGCCCTTTTTTAAAGACCAGCGCCAAGAAGGGATTCGCAAAATGAATTTGGCCATTGAAAAAGGTGGCGTGGGCAAACCCCTAGCTATGGCAGGCATCATTTTCGTGTATTGGGAATATCATAATTACGCCAAAGGCTTGAGCATCGCCCAAACCTTAGAGCAATCGTATCCTGGTAGTGCGGTGGCGCAAATTTTAAAAGGAAATATGTTGACTGGGTTAGCCAAATTTCAAGAAGCCTTGCAAGTGTTCACTGCGATGGAAACAAAATATCCTGATATTTATTTGACGCGTTACTTTATTGGCTATTGCCAGCTCAAACTCAAACGGTCACAAGAAGCGAGAAAATCTTTAGAAATGTTTTTGCAACACAAACCTGCCCCGGCCTGGGAGGCCTATGCCCTCTACAACCTAGGGCATCTTGATTTAAGTGAAGGCAAAACCAAAGCGGCCTTTGAAAAATTTAAACAGGGCTCACGAGTTTATCCTGATTTTAAAGGTAACTTGCAACAGGTGCAAAAAATGCGCGCCAAAAAATAAAACTTCTGTCATTGCGACCCCACGTCATCCCGGACGAGCTTGCCCCGGACTTGATCCGGGGATCCGGGATCCACGATGGCTAAGCAATCTCTTTTGTTGACAATTGGTTAAATGATGCATTACCTTCACTCCGATGGGAATTACCATCGTTCAAAAAAGTGATATCTCCCGTAAGAAACTGCATGCCAAGACAGCTTTGGTGTTGGCAGGTGGTGCTGTTTCGGGTGGTGCTTTCAAAGTGGGTGGCCTCAAGGCCCTCAACGATTTTTTACTCAATCGTAAAGTTACAGATTTTGATATTTATGTGGGCATATCCGCAGGGGCCTTTTTAGCCGCGCCGCTGGCCGGTGGGGTTCATCCCGAAGAAATTTTAAAAAGTCTCGATGGCAACTCTGAGCGGTTTTCTCAATTATCACCCTTTGAGCTTTATTACCCCAATTACAAAGAATTTTATGAACGGCCGTTGCGTTATTTTTACGAACGTCTCACCTACTTTCCTAATTTAGCCGTCGAATTTTTCAGCGCCTTGCCTCAACTAACGCCGCGTTTAAAAGAAGGTATTCTTGGTTATCTTAAGTCGCCCAGTTATTCTAATTATGAAAAGATGGTGCGGCCCTTGATTCGATCGATTTATAGCTCTCGCCCCCTGCCCTCGTTTATTTCGGCTTTGCCTACGGGCATATTTGACAACAGCCCGCTCGAGCAATACCTGCGCGAAAACATGCGGCGTAACCAAATGAGCAATCGCTTTAAAGTGCTCAAACGCATGCGGGGTAAAGATCTTTACATCAGTGCTATGGAACTCGATACGGCGCAGAATGTGGTGTTTGGTTGGGATGAAAAAAATGACGTAACCATCAGCGAGGCGGTGCGTGCCTCAACGGCCATGCCAGGCTTTTATAAACCAGCGCGCATCAAAGGGGTGGATTATATTGATGGGGGTGTGCGTAAAACCGCTAACATCGATGTTGCCATTGCCAAGGGCGCCGAGCTGGTTATTTGCTACAATCCTTTTCGCCCCATCCGTAACAAGGTTGACGTTGAATATTTGCGGGAAGAGATGCGTTATGTCACCCGTGATCGTCGGATCAGCGATAGTGGTGCGATTGGGATTTTTAATCAGGTGTTTCGCTGCCTCTATCATTCTCGTTTGCAGTATGTGATCGAGCGTTATCAACAAGATCCTAATTTCAAAGGCGATATTATTCTCATCGAACCCGAAGAAGACGATAGCTACTTTTTTGAAATGAACCCCTTTGCTTTTTGGACCCGTGCCAAGGCCGCCAAATTGGGCTTTGAGTCAGTTTATGCTTCGATTAGCAGCCAGTTTGAACACATTCGCAGCATTTTGAGTTCTTATGGGATAGAAATGACCCGCGAAATGGTAGAAAACGACGAAGCCAAAATGCGCCAGGCCAGCAACGACGATAATGTCATTATGGATATTCTCGAATCCAATACAGAGAAAAATCGTCGTTTAAAACTCGTTTCAGGCGGAACCCGCAAGGCCACCTAAAGGTAGGGGCTGCCGCCCCCAGCAATGGGGTAAAAAGTCTACAATAAAAGCATTTTACTCAGCCTCTATTATTAAAATCAAATAAATTCAAAGAGTTATAATTAATAGTAAGATTTAAACCGGCATGGTATTTGCACAACGTCTTAAGAGGAAACTATTGTCTGGGGGGACAACTGCATGGGTATTTTTACCTGGTTGGGCCGAGCGGCCGATGCTTACGAAAATTTCATCAACGATAATATGGAATCTGGGGGCGCCTTTGCATATTGGGAAGAAAAGGGCAGTTTAAGGGCAGGCATAGGAGAAGCCTTTGACGAAGTCGATGATGTAGCAAAAGAAGTTATGCCCGACATGCCCGAATGGATGCAGGTCACTTACCGTGGGACTTTTGCCGCCACTCGACTTTTTTGCCAAGGCTTTGTAGGTGGTACGGCCGATTTTGGTTGGGATGCAGCCGGTGTGGTGGCCACAAGCATTGATCATGCGGTCTCGGGAGAAGTTGACCAAGCGGTTGAATCGTTAGTTACCGGGGCTGGGGGTTTGGCAGGTGATTTGGTTGTGGGTGTAGGGGACTCTGTCGTTTATGTGGCCGACAATACGTACGACATGGTTACTAATGGCTTTGAAGGTAAAACCTTAGACGAGAGTGTGGACCAAGTCGTCGATACCCTTGGGACAGCACTCATGATCTTTTTTACGGTAAAAGGAGTTAAAGGGTCATTGCCAAAGGGTGGAGGGCCAAAATTTCAGGTAGAACCTGCAGTGGTGGCCGTGGGGGATGGAGTTGCCGTTGGGGTGCCGAGCATAAGGACTACCTTTCCAACACCGGAGCCTGGGCTTGTGGCCATGGCCTCGAGCAAAGAGCCACCTGATGATTTTAACCCCAATGACCATTTTTCAAATCCTGAAACTGAAGTCATTCGGCCAGATCAATTGTTTGATCGGCCACCTAGAACGTCTTACCGACCTCGTGGTCCCAAGGCCAGCGAATACGAACCAGCACCCGTTGCAAAACCAACGCGTGTTAAAGGCCCTACAAGAGTACCAGAGCCATCCCCTCCTGCTGAGCAAGGGCCACTTTATTGTGATGGACCTGAAAATGGAGGTATGTGGAAGGTAAGCGATTTTCCACCGAAAGCGCGAGCACTCTGGGAAAAAAACAGGGCAGCTAGCGAAGCCAAGCCATCTAAAGCCTCTCAACCTCCACCTAAGCCTGAGCCAGAACATCCTTATGATGATCCTTTGCAGCATTGTCAGGACATCAGTCGAGAAGAAGTGGCAGCATTCCAAAAGATGATGGCTGAGCGTCAACCTCCAAAACCACCCAAGGCCCTCCAGCGCAAACCCAAACCCGCGCCAGCCGATACCCCTGGAGAGATGACAGAGCTGTTTGGTGCCGAGCGGGCCAGAGAAATTAGGGCCAAATATGATAAAAAAAGTCGTCCCAAGCGTATTGCCATAGCCACAGTTGGAGCTACGGTGGCGGCAGGTGCAGTAGCAGCCTATTTTATTTGGGGGCCCGGCCGAAAACCCAATCTCGTAAATCCCTTCAATCTGCATGAAGATACTTTACGAGGCATCGATGAATATATCGAAAATTTAGAAAAAAGTTTAAGGACGCTCAAAACTAATTCCAAACATGAATTCACTAACAAATTGGTTACCGATGGTAAAAAAGTGGAACAGGCTCGTTTGTATGCCGAATTTATTAAGCTAAGGGATAAGGCCGAACAAAAAGGCAAATCCATTAAGGCAAGTGATTTAGTCGACCTACTCAACAACAATGGGATCAGTGATTTAAAGGTGCGCCTTGGTTTTCTCAAGTTGGCGCGCAATTATTTTGTTCGAGTCGAAGAAATTAAAAAGACCCTTCGCGGAATTTGCGAAGAGGTCGATGGCAAGTGTGTGGTTAGGTCCGACAAATTAATGGAATATATTGAGGATCATTTTGGTTTTACCCCTAGCGGTAGGGTTGAAGTGATCATTCACGATGTTAATATTGCCATCATTTTTCATGACCAAGATGATTATGTCAAAGCAGTTTCGCCCAAACATTCCTTGTGGAGTACAGATCGTGCAAAATGGACAGAACACGATCAAAAACAATATGAACTTCTGCGTCAATTTGCTCTTAGAACGGCAGGCATGTCGTTTGGAAAGGGTATGACCATTATTCGTAATTTTGGTGAAGCAGAAAACGAAAAAATCGATGCCCATGAAAAAGGCCACGAAGACGATTCCATCCATCCGTCCTTTGAAGATTATAGAAGCCCTTGGGCTATGCTGGAAGATAGGGCGGAGGATCCAAATCAAGAAAAAGGAAAGATCCGTGGTTTTTTAGCCTTAGTTTTCTTCAGGAATGGCATTCGTTCCATGCATACGGAGTACATTCAATATTTAAGGGAACACCAGCGTTTGATTAACAACAATCCCCTGGAATTGGGTAGCCCCCTTTATGATCCCAGGGAAAATTTGGGATTAGACGCCTATTTTGCGTTGCAGTATGCTGATAATCCTGAATTATTGGCCTATGCCCAAGCCCAACTCAGAGAGATGCATCGGCAATTTTACACTCACGTGAATCAAGCCTATGAGGTTCTAAAGCGAATCGCCAACCATTTTGAAAGCAATCCCGAAGCGGACAACGAAAACAAACCTTATTTATTAGCCTACATGGCCATTCAAGGCACTCAAAGCTGGGATTTAGAACTCATGGAGGAAATTGCTTTGGCTAGCGTTGAGTCATCAGATTGAAAAATGGCTGAGCAAGGCTTGCCAATTTTCCCCAAGGCCCCGGGATAAACGGGGCTACTTTTGACGCAATCTTTAACGCAGCTTTGGTTACGGGGAGCCATACCTTTTTCACGAGGGCTCCAATGCCCTTCTTTAAAAAACCACCGATCTTTTTAAAGGCGCCCTTGAGTTTGCTCCAAAAGCCCCCCTTGTACATTGAACCAGTGGTGTTGGCTTGTTGATTGAACTGATTTTGAGCCGTGGCCGTGGTGGCTTTGAGTTGATTCAGTTGATTTTGTAGGCTTAAGGCTTGCCCAGAATTTACACCATAGGTGCGTTGGGCTTGTTCTATACTTTGGGTTAAAGCACGTTCTTTTTCTGAAGAATAATTTTGTAATTCACGACTTGCCGCTTGATAATGGGCCTGAAAACGTTTGGTAAACAAGTTTTTCATTTCTTTTTTCGAAAGCCCATATTCTTTGCGCAAGGCCTCAATGGCCTGTTTCTTTTCATCGGGGCTCAGGCGAAAATTTTCCATGATTTGCAACATGGCTTCGTTGATCTTTTTAAAATCAATGGGTGCTTGCCCCTTGCTTTGCCGCTTACTATTTATTTTGGTTAATTCTTGTTGAGTTTTTTCATCAAGCTGGGCCAATTTTTGACGCAAATCGGTTTTGATGGACGCAATCTTTGACGCGGCATCATTTCCAACCTTAGGTGGGGAATATTGATCTAACTTAGGCGAAGGTAGGGGGAGAAGGATATTACGAGGAGGAGGCAGAACAATTTTAGGTTTTGGTAAAAATTGGCAAACAGTTTGAATAACTGAGGCTGAAATAGACATAAAAGCTCCTTTTTTTAATGACATCTGCGTCATCCCGGGCTTGTGACCCGGGATCCATGATAGTCAAGCAATTGCCAAACTCGTGCCAAGGTGAGGCGGGCTAAAAGATCCCCTTGAATTCACTTGAGTTTGCCAAAAACACCGGGGTAGGTGAGGGGGTAAAGGTGTTTGAAAAAGAGACTATGCAGTATCAAAACGATCCCTTCACCCTGATTGTTGTGGCCATGCCCCATGAGGCCAAGGCTGTGCTTGCTTGGCTTAAAGTAGAGGAGAAAATAAAATTGACCCAAGGCCTGCTTTATCGTGGGCTTATTTTTAAAAAACCAGTTTTACTTTTAAAAACCGGCATTGGAAGGGGTGTGGCTTGCTTACCAAGCCTTTTGCAACAATGGCCTATCCAAAGCGCTTTGCTGACCGGTTATTGTGGGGCTTTGAGCCCACATATTAAAGGAGGCGAGGCCATCCTAGCTCAAACTATTTTGCCAAGCCTCACGACTTCTTGGGCTTCCCTTGATTTGAAAGTAGAAAAGGCACTCAAAATCGCCGCGCTTCAATATCATAAAGCCCCGCTTTTGACCGTAGCGGCCCCTCTGGTAACGCTGCAACAGAAACAGGCGGCTTTTATGAACACCCATGCCTTTGGGGTAGACATGGAAAGCCTGGTTTGGGCCCCACCTCTAATTAAAGCGGGCATTCCCTTTTCAGCCGTACGGTTTGTTTATGATGAACAGGCTCAGAGTTTAGAAAACGTTACAGAATGGATGGGGGCTGATGGCAGGCCGCGGCCTTTAAAAATTTTAAAAACTTTAAGTGAGCAACCTACGTTTTTGTTTAAATTGCCCCATTTAAAAGCCCTGGCCCAGCAAGCTCAAGCAAGTTTACGCCAATGGATAGGGGCCTATTTTAAAGTTGAGTAATTTTTTGCAATGTGTTCAGTTCAGATGCGATTTTTAATCAAACGTCATCCCGGGCTAAGACCCGGGATCCATAGGGAGTTATTTATATGAAAAGATTTTCTCAAGTTTTTAAAGTTTCTTTGTTGCTCATCGTTGCATTAACTTTTGTGCAATGCGGGAAGGGCTGTGGTAAAAAACCCGAGGGGGTTGGTCAAGCGGCCAAAGGGATCAGTTACATTTCCAAAGATGCCAATTTTGTTCTTTCTGGCAATTGGAAAAAAATCTTAACCTCACCTTTTGGGGCGCAAATCATCACTCAAATGCCCGAACAAGTCAAACAGGTCAGCGACAAGGTCGAGAGCTTTTATGTGTTTTTGAATTTTAAAGGCTCAGGCGTTGAACCCAAACCAGCCGTGTTGTTGACCGGCAGTTTTGAAGAGGCCGCCATTTTAAATTCCATCCGTGATATGGCTCAAAAGAGCGGTGGGGAAGTGACCTCGCAAGAACATGGCGGTAAAAAGATTTACACCAACAGCAAAAAACCCAACGAGGGTTTTGCCATCCTTGACGCCAATAATATTGTGATTGGAGACACAGGTTCGGTTCAGGCCACCATCGACACGGCGGCCAAAAAAGCAGAATCCATTGAGGCCAATGGTGACATGATGAATTTAATTAAGGGCATGAATAAAGAGAAAATGGTTTGGGGAGTTAGCAAAATCCCAGCCGGGGCGATCCCTGAAGACCCATCCGGTGGCGCCAACAACCCCCTTGCCGATTTAAACAAGGTTTCGGCCATTGATTTTGCCTTAGATTTTACGGCCGATAAATTTCTCTTAGATGTGGGTGCTTTAACGGCCAATGAAGACTCAGCAAAAAAGATTGTTGGGAGCATCAATACTTTTATCACCATGATAGGTGCAGCCATGGCCCAACAAGATCCCAACATGGATAAACTCCTTAAGGGCCTTACCATAGGTTCCACCAAAGACCGCATCACGCTTTCACTCAATGTCGACAAGGCAACGGTTGAAGCCTTAAGTCAAAAGGCGATTCCTCCTAAGGGGAATGAGGAGCCACCCCCTGTGCCGGTGCAATAAATACCTTGGGGGGACCCCTAAAAAGGGCCCATCTGCTGCGTTGCCCACAAAGACGCGATCCTCACGTATTTCCATATACGCTCCGGTCGCGTCTTTGCGGGCGCCTTGCATCTGGGCCCTTTTTAGAGGTCCCCTTGATAGAAAAGAGATCTAATGATCGCTGGTCGCAACTAGGGCTTTATTCTGGGCTAGGGGTGCAACTAGCCGTATTAGTGGGTGGCGGCCTGTGGTTAGGTGATTATTTAGACCGGCAATTTTCAACCCAACCTTGGTTAGCGTTGACCGGCTTAGTTCTGGGAGCGGTTGCAAGTTTCTATCAATTGATAAAAATCGTTAAAAATAAAAACCATGAGTGAACAATCTACGGCCAAGTTTTCATTAATCATAACCCAATTGGTGGTTGCCCTGATATTGGTGGTGGCTAGTTGGGTTTTTGGCAGTTCATCGTTGGGAGTTGCAACGTTATTGGCTTCATTATTAATGACGCTTAATTTGGTAGGTTGGACATGGCTAGTTAGAAAAATCGCAGGCATTGCAGAAATTCCCCGTTTTAAATTAGCCGCCGTTTTTTTGTTAAAATTAAGCTTGTTATTTGGTGGATTTTGGGTATTGGCAAGCCTACTCAAGATGGATATCTTGGGGCTAATCCTAGGGGCTAGTACTTTGCCCCTAAGTTTTTTAGCCCAGGCGTTTAAGTTTTAGTTTTTTAGTTGTTGAGGAGTGCTGCATGATCGTCGCTGCCGAACATTTTACTTGGATCGGTTATTTTTTACCGGCCTTGAATCCCAAATATTACTACGTGTATTCAGCGCTTTTGTCGGGGGTCTTGCTGGTTTCGATAGGGTTTTATGTTAAAAGAGAATTGTTTCAATTAGAAGCGGCTGTTACCCCTAGCCCCAAGGTTAATTTATTAAACATTCTCGAAGTGGGGGTGGAGAGTCTTTATGGTTTGTTTGAAGGCATTTTAGGCCACGATGCCAAAAAGCACATGCCACTTTTGGGTGGGATCTTCTTTTATATTTTTGTGAATAACATCTTAGGATTGATTCCAGGGGTTCATGCGGCGACCGATCACATGAATACCAACTTAGGCATCGCGATCATCATCTTTTTTTATTACAATTTTTATGGTTTTAAAGCCCATGGGATTGGCTACTTAAAGCACTTTTTGGGGCCCATTTGGGTGATGGCACCTTTGATTGGGGCGATCGAGATTATTGGGCACTGTGTTCGCCCCATCACCTTGTCGGTCCGGCTTTTAAGCAACATGACAGCCGATCACATGGTGTTAAGTCTTTTTTCTGACATGGTACCATGGGTGGTACCTGTGATTTTCATGGCCTTTGGCATCTTTGTGTCTTTTGTGCAGGCGTTTGTGTTTACCCTGCTATCGTCGGTGTACGTTGGGTTGGCAACTTCCCACGAACATTGATGGTATTCCCCGTCATCCCGGACTTGATCCGGGATCCATGATGGGATTTGTCTAGTCACTTTTTGAAGGTGGCATGAGGTTCATGAAATTATAATCAAGGAGCAAAAAATGCGAAAAGTACTCTATGCAATCTATGCATCATTATTATCTTTCTTCGTGCCAGCTTTGGCCATGGCTGAAGAAGCTGCTGCCCCAGCCGGCGGTCACAATCAATTAGTAGGCTTAGCCGTGGGTTTATGTATGGGCATCGCTGTGTTAGGTGGAGCGCTTGGTCAAGGCCGAGCTGCTGCTGCAGCCCTCGAAGGCATTGGCCGCAACCCCGGCGCTGCCGGTAAAATCCAAGGCCCCATGATCATCGGTTTGGCACTCATGGAATCATTGGTGCTGTTTGCGATGTTAATCGCCTACCTGCTTTACAGCAAGGTGTAGTTATTTCGAAAAATCTTATTTGCAAAAAGGCCCTCTACGGAGGGCTTTTTTATTTTGGTTGGGGAAGTTTTTTGACTTCAGTCACAAAGTCTTGGATGGTTTTTAAATAATCTTCGTCGGCAATTCCTAAATAATCATGGACGGCAAGATTGCGGTCTTCTAAAAAATCGAGCCATTTTTCAACATTATCAATGAGGCCTAATCGCCCACCGATTTTAATTGCTTCCCTGGGGCTATAGGCTTCGAGCCCTTCCTCGGTTGATCTTTGTTTTAAGTATTTCCACGCATATTCTAAGCAAGTTTCAAAAGTTTTCGAAATGCCAGCAAAGTAAAAGGGATCTTTTTGCGCAAGCTTCAAGAAAGTTAATGCATGTTCGAGGGCTTTGATCGATTCGGGCAATTTTTTCTGTTCGGTCATGTTAAAACCTTTTTTTGCAAAGCTAACCAGTCTTGTAAATGACCGGTTAGGAATTTCCAGGTTTTAGAAATTTCTTTTAAGAAAAGATAATCTGCTTGGTTTAAATTTACGAGTTCAACAAAATAGGGGAAATTTTCGGTAAGTTCAATGCAAGCCTTTCGGATTTGTCGAAAAAGAGCATGAGAAATTTCCTTACTTGCAAAAACGCCGATATCCCAATCGGAGTAGGCGTGGGGCTTCGCTTTGCTTCGCGAACCAAACAGACAAAAAGAAACTTCGGGGAATTGTCGATGCAAGGCATCGATGATGGGTGCAATAGGTTCAAGTCTTAAATGAGCAGAAGCGGTTTTCTTTTTGATACAGTCGCCCGGTACAAGATCGAGGGCATCAAAAATTTCGGTCAATTTTGTAGGTATGACCGGATGCTCGGTCAAATAATAATGGATGGTATTGCGGTGTATGCCTAAAGCATCGGCCAACCCTTGAATAGATTTATAAGGGCTTTTTCTCAAGGCCTGGATAAAGATCGATTGATCAAGCACAAACATTCTGTAATTTTATACAATATTATTATATAAATCAATAAAATTATTGTACCTTCGTCATGTTTGTTTAGTACCTTCGTCATGTTTGTTGTTAAACTGACATTTTCATTTAGCTACCACACATGCGGGATCTTGTATTGACTTATAATGTTCACTCATTATAGATTATGTGTACACATTAGGAGAATTTATGGTTCAGGTTGGTATGCGAGAATTAAAAGAAAATATAGGGGCCTTCGTTTTAAAATTGAAACAAGGCGAATCAATCATCCTAAAATATCGGGGCAAACCATTGGGGGTCGTTCGTAGCCTTTATAAAAAGGGCAAAATGGCTCATGCTACAGAGCTTGCTTTCAAAAAACTTGAACAGCAAAATCTTATCAGCAGTGGAAGCGGCAGAATAGACTCGGGCATGCAACCTGTCAAAGCAATCGGGAAAAGCGTGTCTCTCTTAGTCATCGAATCAAGAGAATAAGTTCGTGATTTATTATTTTGATACTTCGGCTCTTCTTAAAAAGTATTTTTTAGAAGAAGGTACCCCTCAAGTCATGGGTCTTTTTGCTGAGAGGGGGCCCATTGTCTGTACTTGTTTTATTACCTCAGTTGAAGGTTATCATGGGATTTATCGAAAAAAGAAAGAAGGTAGTCTTTCAAATGCTATTATTCAAAAAGTGATCAAGCAATTCCAGAAAGATCTAAGGGGATTTAAAATTGTGAATAGCAGTGAAAAAATTATTAGCTTGGCTCAAAAAATCATTCAGAAGACAACTTTAAAAACCCTTGATTCTCTTCACGTAGCTAGTGCTTTGCTTATTAAACGTATGGTGAAATCCACAGTTACTTTTGTTTCTTATGATGTTCAACAGAAGGATGTAGCCGATAAGTTTGGGCTAAAGATTTTTTAGAGGGGGTCTTTAAAGAAAGTAGGATATAATCATCGCTAAAGTAACGAACCCTAAAAGATAGGCTAAGAAAATTAATATCCGGGGCTTGCCGGGGAAGCGGCGTTTGATATTAATTAATTCATAAATATTAGCGATGAAACCATGGCGGCCTTGATTTAAAATCATCGGGTCTTCTTGGCCAAGAAATAGTGGAGGGGCTTTGGCGGAATCTTTATTTTTAAAAATGTGCTGTTCAATGCGGGCTTGTAAATAAGGGTCGGTAGATTTTTTGGGGTCAAATTGTATTTTTGCTTCGGCCCCCGAGGCGATGGCAAATTCCGAAAGTTCCACGTGGGACATTTTAATAAAGGCAATTTCGTCGCCAAACATTTTTTGCAAAGTTTCTTTCGAGAGGGTTTTGCCAGGTTGAAGTTCTTTGAGCATGGCTTCAATCGTTTCTGTGGTGAGCGGGATTTGGGTAAATTTTTCTTCGCGGGCTTTGGTGCCTTTTAAAAATTTTAAATCACCTACTAAAAAATCTTGGCCCGTTTCTTTTTTAAACGAACCGCGAAATAATAACGAAATGATTTTATCAAGCGTGTTTTTGGCATTTTTTTCTTGATTGCCTGCGTTCATCAATTTTTGAAAAAAGGTATTCCAATCTTCTTTGGTTAAAAATTCGGGGTCGGCACCTTCAAGCATTTTGGCCACTTGCCGTTCTTTTTCTAAAACTTCATAGAGCATGAGGGTGAATTTAGTTTCAAAATCGAGGGCCTGTTCGGGCATAGAAAGTTCTTTGGCTAGCGCTTCAGTTTGTTCGCCTTCCAGGTGGGCAAGGGCTTCTTCCTCACTGCTTGCCAACTTAGAGCCCAAGTTTTTTTTAGCTAAGGCCTTTTGCAAAGCAGCTTTGGCCTCGGGGCTTAATTCTTTTTCACTGGCATCGGGCGAAGGAATTTCTTCTAGCGAACCATCTTTTAAAATTCGAAAGGCGCGCAATTGAGAACCATCTTTAACAAAGACCAAAGGGCTGCGAATTACGACGGCAATTTTAGTTTTATGAGTAGAATCTTTAAAAGTCGGGTTGCCTTCTCCCTCGACCTTTTGTGCCAATTGCATGAGTCGGGCAGGTTCAAGGGAGCGTAAAATTTGTCGGGGTTGAAAGAGCATGCGGGGACGAAAATCTTCTTTGACCGTAAAGCGCGTGTTAGTAGCGCCCCGGGGGAAATGAGTTGCGGCGGAGAAATGGTTTTTGATGAGGGGTTGGGTTGTCTTGGGTAAATAACGTAATACCAGAGTTTCAGGATTTTTAATAACGGGTGTTTTTGGGGCAACTGATTTTGGTGTAACGGAAGGAGGTAAAAATTGTTGTAGCTTGGCCACGTTTTCTGGATTACGCAAGGGGGGAGGGGTGTGTTTGCTACTGAGTGGGGTCCACCCGCCGGCTGCGGTTTTGCCTAAAAATTTATCTTGCGCGGCTTTACTTTGTTCAGTGGTTTGTTTTCTTGCCTTTTCCATAGGATTGTCTTTGGACAAGAAAACCGTTTTTTGTACGGCCTCGCGTTGGGTTTTGACGCTCTCTTGAGTTTCATGTTTGGCCAGCAGATGTTCCATTTGCGCTTGATTTTCAGCCGACTTATTTTCAAGCTGTTCTGCCGTATGGCGATCATCAGCCAAACTTTTTTCCAGCGTTTCATTTTCGTGAGGTTGGCCTTGGTTGCGAAGCGCTTGTTGTTTTTGCTGCTCTTGTAGTCGTTTAGCGGCCTCGATCTCTTGCCCCTTGGTCTTGCCCTTAACGGTTTCAAAGACCGTCGTGGTATTATCTTTTTTTTCAACCGGGCGTTCAGCAGGCGGATTATGCGAGATAGGAGCGACCATAGTTAACTCTTTAATGTTTTCGATGGGTTAGCTAATGCAAGTTGCGTCTTAAGGCTATTTTACGGAATTTGGAGTTTTAAATCTATGAAATTACAAGGTTGTGATTGTAAAATTCATTCATGCGGATGTTCTGAAAGGATTGTTCGAGGGAAAACTAGCCGCGTTTATGCAATGAACGGAAAATTGCGTTGACCAGTGACATTAATTACTATTATTTTTCCTCGTGGGTTTGGGCATTGTGCGTTTCATGAAATCTGCAAAAAGAGGTACCGTAAAATCGGTGTCCCCATGTGCTATGCTATAAATCATCCCTTTTTTAATAAGTGAACTACGGACCGGCGCGCCTGATTGTACCTTGATTCCTAAAACGGCAGTAATATCACCTGATCGATAGGGGGCAGGTCCCAATTCTGCCATAGCTCGGAGATAATTTTTTTCACTCGAAGTAACACGATCAAAACGCACTCGAAAAAAATTCTCGTCCAGTTTTTTTATAATTTGGGGAGTAGCCTCTATAATATCCTTGAGAAGGATGGGTGAGCTTTGCGCAAAATTCCATGTTTCATAACCCCATTCTTGGAGAAAATATGGATAACCCCGCGTTGTTTGTAAAATGTTGTCAATAGCTTCTTGATCAAATTCTACGCCTTCTTTTTGGACGGGAACACAAATGGCATCCTTGGCGTCCTTAGTATTAAGAGAACCTATTTTAGGATAATTAAATAAACGTTCTGCGTAGGATTTGGCTTTTCCTGCCAATCCGACTAATTGAGGAAGGCCTGCTCCTATTAAGACGAGTGGAAGTTGCTTTTGAGCGACTGAGTGAATAGCCATAATCAAAGCGCCAAATTCTTCTTCACTAATATATTGAAGCTCATCGATAATAAGGGCTATTGCGGTTTTTCTTTCTGCAGCTGCTTCTGTAATGGCAATCAATAGGGATGTAAGATCGGCTTGAAGATCCCCGCTGTCGGCCGTGCCCACTTCGGGTTCAATGTCCAAACTTATATTGAATTCATCATTTCCCACCTTAATCGTACTAAGGAAACTTTTGAGTACACGCATTGCCCGTTTTACATATTGATTTAACTTTTCCATTCGATCCAGTTTGAATAATATTTGTCTTAAAGGTGGGATCAGCAATTGAGAAAGCCTTTTATTTTCTGGTGTCTCTATGAAGCATGCTTCGTAATTAAGGGCATGAGCTTGATCGTAAATGGTTCTTAGTAGTACCGTTTTGCCAACACCCCGCAACCCTACTAATAATAGGCTCTTTTCTGAGCGGCCATTTTTG
Organism: Deltaproteobacteria bacterium; assembly: GCA_016183235.1. Classification (NCBI taxonomy): domain Bacteria; kingdom Pseudomonadati; phylum Myxococcota; class Myxococcia; species Deltaproteobacteria bacterium. The sequence continues at coordinate 21,313 of JACPFA010000026.1, read as the reverse complement.
ATACGGGCCAAAGTGATTTTAGCTTGATCTAGAATAGATTGGCGGCCCACCAAAGCCGGCGGTGGCGTTCCAGCTCCAGGACTAAAAGGATTTTTAAGAGGGTCCATATATATTGAAGTTATCAAAGTATAATAAAGTTATCAACGGATAAGATAACTTTGTTATACTTTAACGCCGCCCAAACTTAGAAAAGATAAGACAAATTGTTTCTAAAATAATCATTAAAATCAAAAATTTTGATCAAAATTTATACTTTTAATCAATTATCTAACAACTGACGATGAAAAGTGACGATACCACAAGGTAATCGGGGGTGTTGGAGGAAATTATGTCTCAAGTAAATGTTCGAGTTGAGGATAGAGGAACACAGGGAATCATTGATTCACAGGACAGAATTGTCGTTTCTAGAAGCTGTGAGACTCCCACAAATTGTTCAGACCCCATTGAAATTTATCTTTCTCCTCCAGCTGATCCTGAAAAACAAGCGCGATGGAAATCCAAAAATTTAGCTTTGTTGGGCCTCGAAGACCCCAGCGGTTTAAGTGGCCTACGGGTGGCGACATTTGAATCCTATGAAGAGGCTTATCAAGAATTAAAGGCTATGGGCACCGCTGTGACTCGTGATCCTACCCAATTTGCCCAGCGAGTTCAGGCTTTTATTAAAAACGGCAGAAGATTAGCTGAATCGGGGGAGGCCATCGCCCAAAAGGCAGTGAATAATCTTGAGTTGACCAATCTTCAAGATTTTACGGACCGCGTAGAAATTGCTCACAAATTTTTAGAGTTGGAAAAACAGTGGGGTATTCACGCCGAAACATTTCCTTCCCTTGGGGTACTTTTTGAAGAGCTGAAGCTTCTTGCCGGCGAAGATTCGGTATTACTTTCCCAAGTTGAGCAACTTAAAACAGAGGACCAAACTTTACGTCAACTAGCGAAACAAAATCGTTTTCAAGCTTTATCAGAAAGATTGGCTAAAGCATCCGAAACGGCCCTTCACGTCTTGCGATTAAGGCAGATTGCTGAAATTGAAAAGTTCATTGAGCAAGCGCCTACTCATCCAACGCTTCCTGATCGTCTATTTCGCTTGGCAGAACTTTATCGTGCAGAAGCCGAGTATCAACGAGCCCTTGCCATCTCTCTGGGGGCTAGAGAGGAAGCCTTAGTCACAAGTTCAGGGTTGGATCCTACTATTCCCCTTCATCAAACTTATCAAAAGGCGATCAATACTTATCAGAGCATTTTGCAGGATCACCCATCCTATAGTCGAATGGATGAAGTTATGTATCGATGGGGAGAGATGCTTTTGGACTTGGGGAAAAACAAATGGGGTGCCACTTATATGCTTCGTCTTACCAAAGAATACCCTAAATCAAAATGGGTAACAGCGGCATATCTTTATGTTGCTAATTATTACCGAGATGCTGATTTAATTTTTGCGGCGCGAAGCAATTACCTTAAAGCCTTTGAGGATCGACATTCTTCTTTTAGCGATCGAATCAAATATGATTTAATTCTCTATATTTTAAATCCCAACTGTCGTGAGCTGATGGCCCAAGGAGAATGGATCATGTCTGCATCCGATGACAATTTCAAAGAAATTTCTTTCTCCCTTCACAACAATAGAGTGGGTTGGGAATCAGTTCTAGAAGTATTAAGATCGGTCAACCCCGAAAAGATTTAAGATTTTGATAAAATTGCAGTTCCATCTTTTGCGTTGATTAAAAGAACGGGCTAGTTCTATAGAAAGTCACTTATGAACTGGTCTGGACTCGTTGGCTCAAGCATTCCCTTTGCCATGGCTGAGCATTTTAGGCGTGAACAAAAACCGCTGCTGGTTTTAGCGCGCACGGGGGTTGTGGCTGACAATCTTAAAATGGATCTTGAATTTTTTCTGGGCAGCGATGCGCCGGTACTTTCTTTTCCTAGTTATGATGTCTTGCCTTATTATGGTTTAAATCCCAATCCCCTGCTCCTGGCCGGTCGCATCAAAATCCTTTTTCATCTTTTACACACCCGAGATCCCTTTATTTTAATTGTTCCGGTGGCGGCCTTGATGCGACTTTTGCCGCCGGTTGGTTGGTTGAAAGATTCAAAGTTTACGCTTGCGGTAGGCGCATCCATTGCGCGAGACGAACTAACTCTTCAGCTTTTGCAATTGGGTTATTATGAGACTTCGTTGGTAGAAGATGTGGGGAGTTTTTCAAAGCGAGGTGGGGTTATGGATATTTTCCCTCCTCACCTTGAATGGCCGGTGCGGGTAGAATTTTTTGGCGATGTGATTGAGAGCATCCGTTATTTTAATCCTGAAAATCAACGTTCGCAAACCGAGCTTTCGGAATTTCAACTGATCCCGGCCCGTGAGGTTTTATTAAAACCCGAAAATGTTGAACGAGCCTTAAAAAAATTTCGCACCTTGGCCGATGAAGCCGATATTCCTAAACCGAAGCGGGCCGTATTTGTAGATCCCCTGAAAGAAGGCGGGAGCTTAGCTAACCTCGAAGCCTACTTGCCGCTTTTTTACGAAAAGCTAAATTCTTTGCTAGATTACTTGCCTGCAAGGACAACCCTAATTCACCTTGAACCCACCGAGCTAAAGCAGCATTGGCAAGAATTAAAAGAAAATATTGAACATGCAGCGAGTCGCAGTGAAACTTTGGAAAAACTAATTTTACCAACTCAGCTCTATTGGCACGAAACAGATTTTCAACAGCGCATGTCATTGCGACCCCGGCTTCCGAGCCGGGGGAAGCAATCTCTATTTGAAGATATTTGTATTGAAAGTTTAAACACCAGCTCTGAAATTTCGGAAGATGCCGTTCAAACCCATGATGATCTCAAAGTGCTGCTCAAAGGGCATCCCATCGATGAGCATTTTCTGGATCCTCTGAAAGCAAAGATTCAGCAATGGCAAACCCAAGGATATTTTTTAAATTTTACGGCAAGTGGCCAAAGCCAGGGTTTACGCTTAGAAGATTTATTAGAACGCTTGGGGTTTGAAGTGTCCCGCCAACAGAAGAGTTTTCTTGATTGGCAGGCTGGTGTAAAATCCCCTCAAAAAATCAATTTATTTGAAGCCGTCGTTTCGACCGGGTTTGTGTGGCCAGCCAAAAAAATTGTTTTAGTGACCGATGAAGAAATCTTTGGTCGCAAAGCCAAACGGGTTTCTGCCAAATTCAAAAAAGAACAAATTTTAAATACCTTTGATGAACTAACTCCCGGGCAATATGTCATTCATGCTGATCACGGGGTGGGTATTTATAAAGGTTTGGTTCAGCTTAAACTCGAAGGCATTGGCAACGACTATCTGCTTTTAGAATATTTGGGGGGCGACAAACTTTATTTGCCCGTGTATCGGCTCAACCTGTTGCATCGCTATTTATCGGGCGAGTCCCAAATCCCGGTGCTAGACAAACTGGGTGGGTTCAATTGGCAAAAGACCCTTGCTAAGGCAAAAAATTCTATCAAGGCCATAGCCGGCGAACTGTTGCGGCTTTATGCCGAACGCGCCACTCTGCCGGGCCATGCTTATCCCTTGGGGGGCGTGTTGATGGAAGAATTTGAATCTGAGTTTCCCTTTACCGAAACCCCCGATCAGGGGCGCGCCATTCGTGAGGTAGCGGAAGATTTGCAAAAATCTTACCCCATGGATCGTTTGCTTTGTGGCGATGTAGGTTTTGGCAAAACCGAAGTTGCGATGCGCGCCGCTTATCAAGTGATTTTAAACAGCAAGCAAGTTGCCGTGATCGTTCCTACTACTGTTTTGGCGCATCAACATTTTCAAAGTTTTAGACAGCGCTTTAAAGATACGGGTGTGCAGATTGGCATGTTGTCTCGATTCATTGACCCACACGAGCAAAAAGCAGTTTTACAAAAATTGTCTGATCAAAAAATCGATCTTATCATTGGAACGCATCGTTTGTTATCACCCGATGTCAATTTTAAAGATTTAGGTTTAGTGGTGGTCGATGAAGAACATCGCTTTGGGGTTTTGCAAAAAGAAAAATTAAAAAAATTAACCAAACAAGTCGATGTGTTGGCCATGACCGCAACCCCCATTCCGCGCACGCTTAACATGGCCCTTTCGGGGATTCGCGATTTGAGCATCATTAGCACTCCTCCCGAGGACCGCCTCAGTATTCGCACTTACGTGTGCCCTTATAACGAAGCCTTGATTCGTGAAGTTATTTTAAGAGAGATTGCGCGTGGGGGTCAGGTGTATTTTGTGCATAACCGCGTGCAATCGATTGCAGGTGTCTATGAACAGCTTAAAAAAATTATCCCTGAGGCAAAAATTGCGGTGGCGCATGGGCAAATGGATGAGGGTGATTTAGAAGAAATGATGGTGAAGTTTGTCAATCATGAAGTCAATGTGTTGTTATGCACAACCATCATTGAATCAGGTTTAGATGTTCCTACCGCCAACACCCTCATCATCGATCGGGCAGACCAAATGGGGCTGGCGCAATTGTACCAGTTGCGGGGGCGGGTGGGGCGTTCGAATGTGCGTGCCTATGCCTATTTGTTAACCCCTGTTCAAGGCCAGGGGCAGGCCCCTGATCAACGCAGCCTTACCCGCGATGCGAGGGCGCGGTTAACCGTGATTGCGCGCTATGTAGAATTGGGTTCGGGTTTTAAAATAGCCGCTCACGACATGGAAATTCGCGGGATTGGAAATTTGTTGGGCGAAGATCAATCAGGAAATTTAGCAGCCATTGGTTATGAAATGTACAGTCATCTTTTAGAAGAGGCGATTGGCGAATTGAAGGGAGAAGAGGCTGCGCTTGCACCAGAACCCGAATTAAAATTGCGCTTGGATGCAACTATTCCAGCAGAATATGTGAGCGAGACCACCTTGCGTTTAACGTTGTATCGCCGTTTGGCCATGGCCAATCAACCCGAAGAAATTGAAGGCATTTTACAAGAGATGCGCGATCGCTTTGGCACGCCACCCACCTCCCTTGCAGCTTTGGCCAAAACCATGGTCTTAAAAGTGTTGGCCAAAAAGGCCTGGCTTCGTTTGTTGCGGCAAGAAAAAACACGTTTTGTGATGGCCTTTGACCCACGTACTCCTATTAATACCAAGAGTTTACATGCCCGTTGTGATAAAGAACCGGGGCGTTTTAAATGGATTTCGCCGCATGAGCTTGCTATGGGTTTTAAAGAGGGAAAAGAGGAGATGGCGTTTGAAAGCCTGCAGAAATTTCTATTGTCAATATCTGCATAAAGAGGTGGTGACTACGTCTTTTCATTGGCTGGCGCCTCTCGCGGCGACCTTCATGGAGCCAGTGGGCATGGAAGCCTTCCGCGTTCCCGCCTACGGCGGGCCGCGGCTTTCCATGCCCACTGACTCGCATGAAGGGCCCGCCGCTTCGGCGAGGCCAATGAAAAGACGTAGTCACCACCTCTTTATGCAGACCATTCTTATTTTTCTGCAGGTTTTTCTTTTCTCCTCATGTGCAAGAGTTTCTGATTCCGACACACTTGCGATGGTGGGGGAGGAGCGTATTTCGGTGGGGGAGTTGCGGGATAGTCTCAATCGGCAAAAGGGGATTTTGCCACCGGAAAAATTTGAACAACGGGCCGAATTTGCCAAGCTTAAAGAAAAAACTTTAGAGGATTTAATCAATAAACGGCTTATGGTGCAGAAGGCGCAAGACCAGGGCTTTGTGGTGAGTGATGCAGAATTAGAGCAAGAAGTTTCTAAATACAAAAGTGGCTATAGCGAAAAAGATTTTCAAGCCATGCTGGCTAAACGCGGGATTGACTATCATGTATGGAAGGCCATTAAAAAAGAAAATTTCTTAGTGGCGAAATTTCTCAATAGTGGGGTGTTAGGTGATGGGGTGGTTACCGAAGAGGAGATCAAAAATTATTATCAGCAACATGATCAAGAATGGAATGTGCCCGAATCGGTTCATATTCGTCAAATTGTGACGGATACTCAAGAAAAGGCGCAAAATATCCACGATCGTTTGATGAAAGGTGAAAACTTTGCAAGCCTAGCCAGCAATTTGTCGATTTCTCCTGAAAAAAAAGCGGGGGGAGATTTGGGATTTATTCCCAAAGGCACCTTTCCTAAGGTCTATGATGTGTGCTTTACTATGAAACCAGGCGAAATTTCGCCGATCATTCCCAGCAGTTATGGGTTTCATGTTTTTAAAGTGATTGCCTTTAGGCCAGCCACGCGAAAAAGTTTAGAAGAAGTTGCCCCTAAAATTAGGCAGCAACTTGAATTAGAAAAAAAGGAACAGAAATTTAAAGACTACGTTTTAAAAGTTAGGCAAGAAAACAAAGTAGTCATTTTTCAAAATATCTTGAAAAAGGTAACGTTATGAAAAAATGCATTCCCTGTCATTGCGAGGCGAAGCCGAAGCAATCTCAAAGAATTAGTTTTACTACCTTAGTACTCTGTATGTTTTTATTTGCATATGTGGCTAAGGCCGAAACCGTTGATCGGGTGGTGGCCATTGTAAATTCTGAAATTATTACAGAATTAGATTTGAAACGAGTTATTAATAGTCTTGCTCATCAAAAAATAGCTGCGGGTGACAACCTAAAACAGGCCGCACTGCGGTTCCTCATTGAAGAAAAACTTTTTAACCAAGAAATTAAGAATAAAAAAATTGAGGTGACTGAGCAAGAAGTTGACGAAGCGGTTGCCAGCGTGGCTAAAAATAATGGGATTACAGTAGATCAATTAAAAAAAGAATTAGCTAAAAAAGGCACACCGTTTGTCAGTTATCAAAATCAGCTGCGTCAGCAGTTAACCCGGTTTAAATTTTTTAATAAGGTTTTGGCAAACTCGGTGACCGTGACCGAAGAAGACTATAATCGTTTTCTAGACCAACATGGGCAGGCTTTACAATCGGTAGGCGAAGTCAAATTAGCCCAACTCATTTTGCCTCTGCCGGCTAGTGCCAATGATGAGCAGCTTAACCACGCCATTGATCAGGCCATTGCGATTCAAAAGCAATCCACCAGCTTTAAGGTTTTTGCGAAGTTAGCTGAAAAATATTCGATGGATCCTGGTTTGGCCAAACCTGAAAAATATACGGTGAGTTCACTCAACCCCAGCATCAAAGAAGCCCTGGTTGGTTTAAAGCCAGGCCAGGTAAGCAAGCCCATTCGTTCGGAGCATGGGCTCCATTTGATTTTCTTGGTGGAACAAAGTGGTTTGTCAGACGTCGATCGTAATTTAATCAAAGGGCAGATTCGCGAAAAGGTTATGGAATATAAAATGCAAGAAGAGTTGAAAAAATATTTAGAAAAACTTCGCGAGTCGGCTTATATTGAGGTTAAGATTTAAACTTAATGTCATTGCGAGCGAGAGCGAAGCAATCTTCGATATTATTAAGTGGAAGATTCTTCGCTATGCTCAGAATGACACCATAATTGATGATACGCATCGCTATTACAATCGGAGACCCGCTTGGCATAGGCCCAGAGATTGTGGCCAAAGCCCTACCCCATTATTCCAACGCCCCCGTTCAATTTAAAGTTTATGGAGAACAAGGCAAGGCTTTAGATGCACGTTCCGCCGGCAAGGCTTCGATCGAATTTCTTGAAGCGGCTATGCAAGATTATTCTACGGGTCAATTTGATGCCCTAGTAACCGCCCCTATTTCCAAAGAACATGTAAGCCTGGCGGGCTTTGGTTTTCCTGGGCACACCGAATATTTGGCGAGCAAAACAAACACTGCCGATTTTTTAATGATGATGGCCGCGACTAATTTGAAAGTGGCCTTGGTAACCATCCATGAGCCTTTATCCAAGGTGCCAAGTCTTTTGACCCAAGCAAAAATTATCAAAACCATCCAATTAACCCATGCCGGCCTCAAAAAAGATTTCAATATTGAAAAACCTAGGCTAGCGGTATGCGGGCTTAACCCGCATGCAGGAGAGAAAGGCAAATTTGGTCGAGAAGAAATCGAAATCATTGCTCCTGCTATTGAAATTTGCCAGGCTCAAGGTGTAGCCTGTGTTGGGCCCAAGGTGCCGGATGCGATTTTTCATGAGGCGGTTGATGGAAAATATGATGCAGTGGTGTGTATGTACCACGATCAGGGGCTCATTCCGTTTAAGCTTTTGCATTTTAAAGATGGAGTCAATGTAACCTTAGGGTTACCTTTAGTGCGTACTAGCCCAGACCATGGAACGGCTTTTGACATTGCAGGTCAAGGAATTGCGGATCCATCGAGCATGATTGCCGCGATTGAGATGGCAATTGAAATTGTGAAGAATAGGGACCTTCTGTCATTGCGAGGCTAGCCACCCCCTCTGTCATTGCGAACCCAGCAGGGTGAAGCAATCCCATCGGTTAAACAGAGGAGATTGCTTCGGCTGGCTTGCCTCGCAATGACAGAGTTCGCAATGACAGAGAGGATATTTTATGGCCCAAATTAAATTTGGCACGGATGGTTGGCGAGCGATTATCGGTGCCGATTACACTTATGATAACGTAGCCCAAGTTCTTAATGCCTTTTGCCTGTTGCAACAACAAAAGTCGGCCCAAGGCCCGGTCGTTTTAGGCTACGATCGTCGCTTCAGCTCAAAATTATTTGCCGAACATGCTGCAAAAATTTTGTTAGCCCATGGTTTTGAAGTGTTAATGTCTGATTCCTTTTGCCCCACCCCCTGCATTTCGTGGATGGTTAAAACTTTAAAGGCCCAAAGCGGGGTAGTGATTACCGCAAGTCATAATCCCTTTCAATGGAATGGGGTAAAATTCAAAGAGTCCTATGGTGGGTCAGCCAGCCCAGAATATTGCACGGCTGTTGAAAAAGAAATTCAAAAAAATGAAGGCAATGCTATTCCCTTGGGCGACCTTAAAAAAGCGCAAGACAATGGTCAGTTAAAATATTTTTCCCCCTATGAACGTTATGTTGAGCAGCTCAAAAGTTTTGTTGATTTTAAAAAAATTCAACAAGCTAATTTAAAAGTAGTGGTTGATTCGATGTATGGTGCCGGGTCAGGATTTTTAAAAAAAATCTTAAACGATTCAGTTTATGAAATTCGACACGAAGAAAACCCAAGTTTTGGTGGAATAAATCCTGAACCCATCGATAAAAACATGGCCTTAACTTTTAAAACCGTGCTCGAACAAAAAGCCAACCTTGCTTTGGTCACTGATGGCGATGCCGATCGCATTGGGGCGGTTGATGAACGTGGTAACTTTGTTAATTCTCATCAAATTTTTTCGCTTATCCTAAGACATTTGGTAACACAAAAAGGCAAAAGGGGTGATGTGGTCAAGACGGTTTCTACCACTCAAATGGTAAGCTCGATTGCCAAGCGATATGATCTACCCCTGCATGAAACCCCGATTGGGTTTAAACATATTTGTGCAAAATTTTTAGTCACAAAACCTTTAATGGGTGGAGAAGAGTCGGGCGGGATAGGCATTGCCGATCATGTGTATGAGCGCGATGGGCTATTGTGTGGATTGTTGCTCTGTGAAATTGTGGCGACTTATCAACTTGAGCTTTCTAAAATTATTGCGCAATTACAAAAAGAATTTGGGCCTTGGTATTTTCAACGTCAAGATGTGCACATGGGTGTAGAGCGAATCACAAAATTACGACAGACATTGCAAAAAAATCCTCCTAACCAATTGGGTGATTTTAAAGTTCAGCATACTAACTTTGTGGATGGTTTTAAATTTATTTTGGCCGACGACAGTTGGTTACTTATTCGCCCCTCGGGAACGGAACCCTTGCTACGCATTTATGCTGAAACTCACGATGAACTTAACACTGAAAAATTATTGAGTATCGGTTTTGCTATGGCTCAACAAATAGCCAAGTAGATTTATCTATTGTCTTCTAAGAGAATTTTTTCTCCCACCACGATATTGTCTAAAAATTGCGGCATGGTACGTAGAGTAGCTAACCCTGCGGCTAGATCGCCTCTAATAGGATCAACAAAAATACTCGTTCCAATACCAAGTGAGCGATTTTCATAAATGGTCAGTTCTTGTCCCACATAGCTTAGGTTTCTTAAACCAGCTAAGCTGGTTAATTGCCTGTTTTCTTCAATGATTAACTTGCCAAAATAAAATTTTTGTCCGTTGCCAGCGTCTCCTTCACCTCCCACCGTGGTGAGCTGGCCCAATCCATCAAAGTGCGCGAGATTGTCATTATAAGAGATGCGCAATCGATTCTGAACCTTTTTGAGAGAAGTAAAGCCGGTTATTTCAATAAGTGCTTGATTTCTAGATACATCCAGTCGGGTTAGGCTAGCTGTCTGAGAAAACCCGCTGACACTTGTCAATTGTGGATTTCCTGCGATAGCAACTTCCCCTTTGATAAAGGGCAAAAAATTGGGATCACCTTTAAATGTGTTGAGCTGATTGAACCCACTGATTTCTTGGAGGTGAGGATTATTGAAAATGCCCATGGTTTCGCCAACGGTTAATAATCGATTAAACCCTGAAAGCGTGGTTAAATTAGAATTGCCAAGTATCTGCAAATCTTTTCCTACGTAGATTAAAGAAGGAAATTGGCCAGCATACGTGAGAATGTTTTCGCCGATATAAAGATTCCCCTGCACTAAGTTCAAATTTTGAAAGGCATCGAGTGAGTCAATCGTATTAAAAGGTCCAATGACGAGATCCTTTCCCACGATGATTAAATTATTGAGACCTTCAAAAGAATGCAAATTGGGCGTTCTTCCAATAGTGAGGTGCCCCGTAATCTGAGTGATTTTTGCCAGGGGTGCTAAACTATTGATGGGGGATTCTCGAAGCATGACATCACCATCAATGGCGCAATAATTTCCATTGGCCAATATATCCAGAGTTTGTGCGGTAAGGTTACCACGATAAACTTTTGCCACATGGTCATCGCAATTGGGGTAGGGATCGTTTAGGTCTTCGATGCCATCATTGTCATCATCGGTATCGGCATTATTCCCAACGCCATCACCATCGGTATCTACCCATTCGTTGGCATCGAAGGGTAAGGCATCTTGTTCATCGGAAAAGCCATCGTTGTCATCATCACTATCCACGTCGTCAGGCGCCCCATCTTGATCAAAGTCACTCATAGGAGGTGGCGGAGGAGGAGATGCCGGTGGTGGTGTAGGGTTGTTCCCAGGGTTATTATTGTTGCTTTGTCCACCGCCACAAGCCACGCAGGTGAAAATTAACCCTAGGAACAAATAATTCTTTATTTTATTTAACATGTGAGTATCTCCCCAAAAGGTGTGCCCTGACCCTAGAATGTAGCAAGGATCGTACCAAGATGGCTTAAATCTATTTATGTTAATAATTTCAATTGGTTGAAGTAGTGATGGGGTGATTTGTAAGGATGACAGAAAGGGGTTTGGTCACCTTAGTTTGTACAAGCCCTGAACAACTTAAGCAGAAAAGGGGAGAATGCTTTCACACATTCTCCCCTCCTCCCTGTGAACCGAGATCTTGAGTTATGGAAACAAAAAATACCCTTATCACCCTAATGATAAAGGTATTTGTTGTTTTGAGTCAATCAATTGATTAAAGAAAAAATGACTTTGACCCCTCTTGCTTTCTAAATAACTTGACCTATCGGGGGTAAAATTAGGTCAAGGGTGACTTGCCAACTGAAGCGAGATGACAATCTTTCCAAATAGTTGGATGCTTGAGGTGGTAACCAGGGGGGTTGCTACCAACTCAACAGCTTCAGTTCGGAAAGGGTTAAATGAGGATTTGCTCAAGGGGTCAAAGTCATTTTTAAATTCCACTACCATTTTCCCTTCCCTCTATTTTCTGGCATGGTTTTTGATTTTCAATTCCCCCATGCCATTTCTGTGATCTACAAGTAAAATTGTGCAGCAACTATGATTACACTGCAACATAAAAAACGTGAGGGCGGATCAACCCACTGAAATGACTTAGCTATTTTTGTACAAAAATAATTTACATTTTTCAATCAAGAAACTGGATTAAGCGCAGGGATAGACTTTTTTTAAATTTGCGTGTTAGATTGCCGCCCTCTATGGAACCACAATCTATTCTCATCAAAGGTGCCAGGCAGCATAATCTCAAAAATATTGACGTGCAAATTCCGCGCAATCAGTTGGTGGTGATTACTGGGATATCAGGTTCGGGCAAATCATCTTTAGCTTTTGATACGATTTATGCGGAGGGGCAGCGGCGTTATGTTGAATCGCTTTCTTCTTATGCCCGGCAATTTTTGCAACAAATGGGTAAGCCCGATGTAGACACGATCGAAGGCCTATCGCCTGCCATCAGCATTGAACAAAAGACTACCAGCCGTAACCCTCGCTCAACCGTTGGCACCGTGACTGAGATTTATGATTATTTGAGGTTGCTTTTTGCCCGCGTGGGTAAGGCCACCTGTTATCAATGTGGGCGTGATATTGTGGCCCAAACTTTATCGCAAATGGTGGATCGGGTTTTAAAATTGCCAGAAGGGGCGCGCATTCATTTATTGGCCCCCATTGTGAGAGGGCGTAAAGGGGAACATCAAAAAGAGTTAGCTGAATTTCAAAAAAAGGGGTTTGTGCGGGTGCGCATCGATGGGCAGGTTTACAATTTAGAATCGCTGCCCGCCCTCGATAAAAACAAACAACATAACATTGATATCGTGGTGGATCGTTTGGTGATCAAACCCGATATTAAAACCCGGCTGGCGGATAGCCTAGAGACAGCGCTCAACTTTTCAGAAGGTTTGGCCAAAATAGAAATTCTCGATGGGAAGGAAAACGCTGAAATTTTATTCAGCGAAAAATCTGCCTGCATCGAATGCGGCATTAGCTATCCAGAAATTGCCCCCCGCATGTTTAGTTTTAATAGCCCGCATGGGGCCTGTGAAACTTGCGATGGGATTGGGAGCAAGATGTTCATTGACTCTGAATTGGTGATTGGCAATCCTAATTTGTCACTCCGGGAAGGGGCCGTCATTCCTTGGGCAGGTCGTCATTCGCTTTATTATCATGGCATCATGGAAGCACTGGCGAAGCATTATAAGTTTGACCTTTATACCCCGTTCAAAGACTTACCTGAAAAACTTCAAAAAATAATTTTGTGGGGCTCTCATGGTGAAAAAATTCGTTTTTATTATGAACGCGGGGAGGGCAGAGATTTTTATGTAGCGCCTTTTGAAGGGGTGGTTCCGATTTTAGAACGTCGTTTTAAAACGACCGATAGCGATTTAGTTCGAGAAGATATTGAACGCTTCATGAATACTCAGCCCTGTCGAACTTGTATGGGGGGGCGGCTTAATCGCCAGGCCTTAGCCATTAAAGTGGGGGACCAAAATATCTATCAATGGACCCAACTGTCGATCACAACTTGTTTAGAAGAATTTCAAAAATTAAAATTAGGGCGTAAAGACAGCAAAATAGCTGAACGGATTTTAAAAGAAATAACCGATCGATTGCGATTTTTAGTGAATGTAGGAGTAGGTTATTTGAGTTTAGACCGTACCGCGGGGACCCTTTCCGGAGGTGAGGCCCAACGTATTCGTTTGGCTACCCAAATTGGCTCAAGTTTAGTGGGCGTGCTTTATATTTTAGACGAGCCCAGCATTGGGCTTCATCAACGCGATAATCAACGACTCATTGATACGTTAAAAAGGCTTCGGGATATTGGCAACACGGTGTTGGTAGTGGAACATGATGAAGATGCCATTCGTTCGAGCGATTATGTGATCGACATGGGGCCGGGGGCTGGGATCCAGGGTGGCTATGTGGTGGCGGCAGGCACGCCCCAACAAGTAGCCAACCACCCTAAATCTTTGACAGGGCAATTTTTATCCGGAAAAAAGATGATTCCGCTTCCCAAAGAGCGCCGCCCCGGGAATGGGAATTTTTTAGAACTTTTGGGTTGTACGCAGAATAATTTAAAAAATATTAATCTCAAAATCCCCTTGGGAACCTTTACTTGTATTACGGGAGTTTCGGGATCGGGCAAATCAACTTTAATTAGTGAGACGCTTTACAAGGCATTGATGCAATATCTTTTTTCTTCAAAAGATATCCCGGGCAAACACAGCAAAGTGAATGGTTTGGAATATATTGATAAGGTGATTAATATTGATCAGTCGCCCATTGGCCGTACCCCACGTTCCAACCCCGCTACCTATACCGGGTTGTTTGCGCCGATTCGGGATTTGTTTGCCATGAGCCAAGAGGCCAAGGTGCGTGGTTATAAACCAGGGCGATTTTCTTTTAACGTGAAGGGTGGAAGGTGCGAGGCTTGTGAAGGGGATGGATTGCTGCGTATTGAGATGCATTTTTTGCCGGATGTGTATGTGGAATGTGATGAATGTCATGGCACCCGTTACAATCGCGAAACTTTAGAAGTTAAATACAAAAATTATTCCATCGCTGATATCTTGGCCATGGATATCAAAAAGGCGATGGAAGTTTTGGCGAATATCCCTACCGTTCGCAAGATTTTACAAACGCTCTTAGATGTGGGGTTAGGTTATATTGAATTAGGTCAATCGGCCACAACGCTTTCAGGTGGAGAGGCCCAGCGCATTAAGCTTTCCAAGGAACTGGCCAAGCGTGCCACTGGTCGCACCCTTTATATTTTAGACGAACCCACGACTGGTTTACATTTTGCAGACATTCATAATCTCATTGAAGTTTTACAGCGCTTGGTAGATCAAGGTAATACGGTGGTGGTGATCGAACACAATTTAGACGTGATCAAAACGGCGGATCATCTTATTGATTTGGGCCCAGAGGGCGGTGACTTAGGTGGTTATGTAGTGGCGGAAGGGACGCCTGAAGAAATTAGCAAAAACCGAAAATCTTATACGGGCCAATATTTAGCAAGGTTATTGTTGGAAAAAGAAAAACGCAGCGTTGCCTAATTATAAATGAACAATGTCATCCCTGCGAAGGCAGGGACCCATGATGGTGAAGAATCTTCCATTTTATGAACGAACAATTCGAAACCATAACCGACTTAGAAAAACAGTTCGAAATCACCTGGGCCTATTTGGCCAGTGAACTGTATGAATTTTTGGTTCCACTCTCAGAAGCCAGGGCCCCCGACACCTTGCCATTTGAAGAGGGGCTTCAATCCATCTTGCTTCATATAAAAATTTTAGAAAATATTTTTTCAGAACTTGACCGGGAGCTTAACGCCTTAGGCAATTCAAGCGTGGTTGATTGGCAACCTGCCCACGAAAAAAGGAATGAAGAGATACATCTCTTTAAAGAGATCATTCGAAAATTAGAGATGCTTAAAGATCAAGAAAGCTTGTCATCTTTGGCTGCAGAAACTTATCTTCAATACCGCCAACAAATTGAGCAGTGGCAAGGCAATCTTACTAACAAGTCCTCTATATAGGCTACAGCTTGCTTCGGTTTATGGGCTGCGAGCGCGTCAGATTTCGCAAAAAGTCCTCGACGTACCCTAAGGTACGCCTGCGGGCTTTTTGCTCATCTTCCTTCTCTCGCCACATAATCCTCGCAATCTGTAGCCTATACAGAGGACTTGTTAGTATAGTAAATTTTGTAGAAATGAGTGGGTAGTACAATTTGGAAAGAAAAGGAATGGGTAAGATGGAGAAGATGTTTTTTGTCTCCCGTAACCAGATAATCAGCCTCTGCCTCCAGAGCACATTCCAAAATACGATTATCGGTCCAGTCATTTTTGATCAAGCTAACTTCTTGGGATGGATAAACTTTAGCACCTAGCTTTTCGATAAAACTTAACAAACGATCTCTTTCATGGAGGGTTAACTCAAACTTCAGTTGAGAGACCCTTTTTATTTCTTCCAAAATTTCGGGAGAAAAGAAGAGATCGAATTTTTTGTCGTGAGCTAAGTCTATAAGTCTTGAGGGGATGCCTCCTTTAAAAAGTAAACCTGAAATAAAAATGTTTGTATCAAATACCACCCTCACGACTTGCTTTTCCGTAATTCGTGAATCATTTCTACCACATCTTCATCCGATTCAATGCCTAGTTGCCTGGCCTTTTGCTGCATTTTCCTTTCAATTTCTTCTAACTCTTGTCTTTGCACATATTGGAAGAGAGCTTCTTGAATAAGTTTGCTCTTAGGTTGACCACGACTTTTCGCAAGTTTTTTAATTTTAATTTCTAAATTTTTAGGCAAGCTAAGTGAAGTCAATATAGATTCCATATGAATAAGCATATATTTATTAAACAAAAAAATCAATACTTTTTAAGCCTTCGTAGTAATGCCTCAGTTTTAGGGGTTTAGCTTTCCGAAACCCTTTGCGCGAGAACGACGAGTCATGAGCACTTAAAAAACATATAGTTTGTAGAAGCCTGTCCTGAGCCTTAGCGAAGGATCTCCTACGAACGAGGAGATCCCTCGTAAAACCTCGGGACAAGCTTCCAAACAAACTAATGTTTTTTAAGTGCGAATACGAGGAGTCCTTCGCCGAGCCTCAGGATAAATTCCGCGCGGGTTGAGGAAAGTTAAACCCCTAAAACTGAGGCATTACTGCCCAAGATGTATTCTTATATATTTGATAAATATGAAATGTAATTCATTAGTAAGTGAAAAATTATTAATAGATTAATAATTTTAATAAGTTATTAAAAATAAATATTTTGATATGTATTCTATAAGAATACGAAATTTACTAAAATCAAACAACCATCTGTGGACTTTAGCCGATGCTAAAGTCAAGAAAGGACATCATGCAGATCGAACCCATTTATACCTATCGGGACTATCGAATGTTTTTAAAAGATCGCTTTCAACAGGCCAAAGCGGCTAGCCCAGCCTTTTCTTATCGATATTTTGCTAAACGTGCGGGTTACAGTTCCCCCAATTTTTTGATGTTGGTGATTCAAGGCAAGCGCAATTTAACCGAGGAGAGCATCGACCGGTTTAGTCAGGCTTTAAAATTAAGCGCTCGTGAGACTAAGTTTTTTGAATTGTTGGTGAACTACGCTCAGGCCAAAGATGCTGAACGTAAACAAAATTATTATCAACAACTCTTGGCTTTTCCAGAATGTGAGCGAGTGCGACAGTTAGAAAAAGAGCAATATGAGTTTCTTTCTACTTGGTATTATCCCGCTATTTTAGAATTAGTGCGTTTGGCTGAATTTCAAGAAGACCCTGCTTGGATTGCCGGGCGATTGGATCATGCGGTGACTCCTAAACAAGCTCGCGAGGCCATCGAGTTACTCCTCAAATTAAAATTATTAGTTCGTGATGAACAGGGGAAATTACAAATTTCAGATCAGCCAATTACCACCGGGGAAGAAGCCCAATTTTTGGCAGCTTATTCCTATCATGAGCAAGTTATCGCTCGGGCTCGGGTGGCCTTAACCGAGCAAACCCCCGAAGAACGCGAATTTGGGGGCATGACCATGGCCTTAAGTCTTGGGCAATTGAGTAAGGTCAAAGGGATGATTCGAGATTTTCGTAAACTCGTTATCCATTATTTATCGAAACCTGAGGGGAAGCCCACCGGGGTTTATCAATTCAATCTTCAACTTTTTCGCTTGGATGCGAAAGAGAAAGGACAAGTATGAAACGCTTCTACTTATTAATTGCTTTGAGTTTATTAGGGGTGGGTTGCCAAAGTACAGCCGAAGATCCTGTCGGATCATTCCAGAAAAAAATAGGCCTGACCCCGATGCAAAGTTGTGACGAGGTTAATAGTTATCTCAAAACCAGCGCCGTTCAACAAATGAATGACCCCTTAGATGCCTATCTCAAAGAGCCGGATCAATTTTGTGTAAAATATTATTATGACGTTACGCCATCTTTGGCTTCTTCTCCCGCGAGTGAAGCTGCGACTTTTACCCCTACGAACGTTCAGGAAAAAGGCGTGGATGAATCCGATCTTATCAAAACAGATGGCAAATACGTTTATGCCTTGAGTCAAAATAAATTTTATATCTTTCAAGTATGGCCAGTTAGCCAATTTACTTTATTGGCGAGTCTTGCTGTTGATGGAGAAGCCGAGGCCCTCTATCTTTCTCAAAACAAGGTCGTGATCCTATCCAAAGTTTGGAATAACCAGTTACCCGTGGGAGTTAAGACAAGCCCAGTAAACAGTGGAGCTGGTTTTACTCAAATGACCGTTTTAGATATAAGTGCTCCCAAAAGCCCCAAGGTATTGCGAGAGTCTTATTATCCGGGCCATTTATCAGCCGATCGACGGATTGGAGATAAAATCCATTTGATTTCAAATGTGGGATTGTCGATACCCAACATGAGTTATTCAATCCCCTATGATTTGGTGGATTGTGCAGAAGAAAAAGCCACCGTATTGGGTAAAGAAAAATTAGTAAAGTATATTGAAAAACTGAAAAAAGAAAATTTAGAACAGATCGATCAATTTGATTTTTCTAAAACTTATCAGGCTAGAGCCTACCATTCTCTTTCTGCTAATGGGGCTATTACAGAAGATCCTGCCCAATGCACTGAATTTTATGCCTCTTCTAATAATACAGCGAAGTTCTTGGTGGATGTAACCACAGTATCTTTTGCCGATGTAACTGTAGCCGATCAACATGCTTTGGTGTTGGGATTGAGCGATCTAATCTATGCCAGCGGGCGCGCCCTTTATGTGAGTGAGGGTGTGTTGGGTGAAGATCAAACCGCTATTCATCGCTTTGCTTTGGCCGAAAAACCAATTTACACCGGTAGTGGCCAAGTTGATGGGCATTTGCTCAATGAATATGCCATGGGCGAATGGCAAGGGGCCTTACGGGTGGCGACGACCCAAGGTGACATCGGTGGTTTTGGGAGTAACAATTCGGCCGTTAACCAGGTCTACACCTTAGATACCCAAGATTCTGGGTTAAAGCTTTTGGGTAAAGTAGAAGGTCTTGCCAAAGGCGAAAAGATCTATGCCGTAAGATTCATTGGCCCCAAGGGATATGTGGTGACTTTTAAAAAAGTGGACCCACTTTTTGTGATTGATTTGGCAGATCCAAAGAACCCTAAAGTGGCGGGTGAACTCAAGGTGCCAGGTTTTTCGACCTATTTGCATCCTATTGATGAAAACCATTTGATCGGTTTGGGCAACGATGCTGAAGACATGGGTGATTTTGCCTGGTTTCAGGGGTTAAAGCTTTCGGTCTTTGATGTCACTAACCCTTCAGATCCATTAGAGGATTCTTCCTCCGTCATAGGGGGGCGGGGCACTGATTCGATAGCATTGTATGAACCCCATGCCTTTACCTATGATCCAACTCTATCCATGCTAGCTTTACCCATTGATTTGCATGGGCCCTCGGCTGGTGGCAGCCAGTATGGGCCTTTTCTTTACAGTGGAGTGCAACTTTATAAACTCAATGCCGATAATAGTTTTACCTTGGCCGGGACTTATCAATTGAGCACCAATGCCAATGAATATGGATATGGGCCTGATCTTGAGCATGTTCAACGCAGTATCTTTTTAGGGGATAGTAAAACCAAGGTGTTGATTTTGTTAACCACCGAGGGTTTGAGCCTGCACCAGTTAGATGGGCAATTGAGCATGCTTAAATCTTATGTATGGTAGAGGATGATCATGAAAAAGTGGGCGTTAATCTTAAGTTTGTTTTTAATGTTAGCGGGTTGTGGGGGTGAGGTTGTGGATGTAGGCAACCCCACTCCCCCAATCACGGTGGTTGATGTTGGGAATCCGGCCCCGGCTTCTAGCGGCGATTTGTCTGAGGCAGCACCTGATGTATCCGCGAGTAAGCCTGATGATGAAGAGGCTGGTGAAGAAGAAGACCCAGTCGAAGAAGATCAAAACGAAACAGACGACGAAGATGAGTCTCAGATTGAAACAAGGCGTCTTATTATGAGATCCGTTTATTATCAAAGTAATCTGTCATTGCGAACCCCTTTAGGGGTGAAGCAATCTTCCGTTTTAACTGGTGAGATTGCCACCCCGGCTCGTGGGCCGGGGCAGGCTCAGGGCTCGCTCGCAATGACAAATTATTATAATTCCATTCAGAAATTTTAACTTAGCGATTTTGGCACTGTTTTTGCTTTCTCCTTTTGGCAAATATAGGAGGTTCGCATGTCGTTAGAAATTTTAGATGTATTTGCCATTACCCCTGAAGATCAAGATCGGCCCTGGGCTAAAATTGGGGTTGCTTTTATTAATCGTGATCAATCGATTAATGTGCTGCTCGATGCCCTGCCTTTTACGGGGAAAATCCATATTCGCAAACGCAAACCTAGGCAAGCCGCAGCTCCTGCGAAGGAGGCCGTGTCATGATCAAAAAAATATTTTTTGTTTTGATCTTAGGCTTTTTCTTGCTGGCCTTGCCTTCCCAAATTCTTGCGAAAGAATTTGTAGGAGTGATTAATCTAAACCTTGCGTCTAAAGAAGAATTGATAAAGCTGCCTGCCATTGGCCCTAAAAGGGCTGAGGCGATCATTCAATGGCGGCAAAAGCGGCCCTTTAAGCGTAAAGAAGATCTTTTAAAAATTAAGGGGATAGGGCCTAAGCAGTTTGCCATATTGAAACCTTTGATTATTTTGTAAGGAATTGGTGATTTTTTGGAACGCCCCTTGACAGAGGCCGTTTATTTTCCTTACTATAAGGTAAGGAAAATAATATTAAGAAAGGAATTTAATGCCGACCTCCGTTTTAACTAGTAAAGGCCAGACCACCATTCCAAAAGACGTTCGTAAATTGTTAAAGATCGAAACAGGCGACCGTATCGATTTTATTATCAAGGAAGATGGAAGTGTGATGCTAAAACCCGCTATGATTTCAGTAAGAGAGCTTAAGGGAATCTTAAAACCTTTTTCTAAAAAATCGGTTACGATAGAAGCCATGAATCAAGCCGTTAAATCTAGATTTAAGAGGAAACTATGATTGGCTTAGATACGAATGTTTTAGTGCGTTATTTAGTGCAAGATGACGACTTGCAGGCTAAAACTGCAGCAAAGATTATTGAGGCGGGGGATGAATTTTTTATCAATCTCATCGTTATATGCGAACTTGTTTGGGTGTTGGATTCTTGTTATGAACTCAATAAGAAAGACATCATTCTCATTATTGAGAAATTGCTAACCACGCGGGAAATTACTTTTGAGAAAAGGGATACGATTTGGGGCGCGTTAGATGATTTTAAGGTTAATAGCGTTGATTTTGCTGATTGCCTCATTGGCAGGCTTAATCAAAGCCATGATTGTGAGACAACCCTAACTTTTGATAAAAGTTTAAAAAAATTAAATTCATTTCAATTTGTAACTTCCTACTAAAATCAAACGAAGTGGGGTGTACAAGCTCCGTCAATATGTCAGTTAACTGCTACGTGAAAATGTCAGTAGGCAGTTTTCATATTGAGTTAACATTTTTAAAAAAGATGTCATTGCGAGCGAGCTGAAGGCTCGCGTGGCAATCTTCGTTATTTAACTCT